>JAIQFV010000004.1 GCA_020073085.1 Terriglobia bacterium
GCGACTGCCTCAGCCCACGACGAGAAAAGGAACACGAAAGGAGATTCGGATGCGGAGCGTCCCCAGCCGGCCGCCTTAGCAATCGGCGCCAGGCCACCACGTTGGCCTTGACATTGAATGCCTTCTCATGGAAGCCCCACCTGAAGCTCCACGTTCTTTGTGGAGCAAGGGTGGGGGAGAGGTGAAATGAGTGCAATAAGGCCCGTAGGGCCGACAGAAAACTGGATTCGCATCTTTCCATTTTTCGTGGATTCAATAAATTCTGATGAATTCAATCTCCTCTTAAGATGAGGCTGATTCACGACTCTACTTACGCTCCATATACCGCCACTGCATCTTTCACCCCGCGAGCGGGGCTCTCAAATCTCCTCTCATTGCTTACCCCACCCTCGCTCCGCCCCGCAAGGGGCGCAGGACGGAGCTTCCCGCCACGGCGGATCTTCGACAGGTGGGGCTATGCGCCGCGGCGCAGTGGCCCTCCGGGCCTAATTTGAAACTACTTTCATTCCTGACTCTATCTCGCCCTTCCAGCCACGTGACCGGAGGCCGCTTCTGCCCGCCCTGCGGATCTCTGTCAAAAACGGGATTCCAATCTTCGACCGGCTCCTTTCATACCCTCCAACTTTGGAACCCAGATTGATTCGAACACCGGAGAGGCGTAGACTGACCACACTGTTTGCGGACGAACGAGCGGGCTCAGGCTGAAATATGAACTGATCCGGCCGGGAGCTGAGGAGGCTTCGATATGAAACTGATACGATCTCGATTGGGGATCATTTTCTGCATTGCCTTGGTCGCAAGCGTCGGGACCCTGGCGTCCCGACAGCAACCACCCGCTTCACCCAAAACCCCCACCGGCCAGAACCCCCCGCAGGTTGGAAAGTCGGGTGCCCCTTCAACACCCGATCAAATGAAGCAGAGTGGGGTCGCCTCGAAAGAAAAGAAAAGTGCCCCGGCAAAGACCAGCACTGAAAAAGCGAGGCTCATTCTGGATCAAGCCTACCAGTTGGCCCTGAATGCGAAGCCGGCGGCAAGAGCGGAGGCTTTAGCTGAAATTGCAGATGCGCTGGCTCAGGTCGATAAACCGAGGGCCGCGGTGATTTACCGGACTGCCTTTGAAGCCACCCAAGACATGCCAATCGAGGAAGAGCAGAAGAACGGCAGGATAGAGGTTCGCGCTCAAATTCAGAGCTACCTTGCTGTGGGGTTGGCGGACATCGATCCCGAAGCGGCCATGGAATTGGCCAACCGCGTCGATCCGCCCCTTTATACCGACGAATCCATGTCGGTCTTCCGGCGGGGTGGAGGAAACAACTATCGTGCGCGAGCCATCCAGCAGGTCGTCATGAAACTGGCGGACAAAGACCTTTCCAAGGCAATGATCCTGATTCTGCCGACCCTGAAGGATAATGAATTCCCTTATAGTGCCATTCTTCCCCTGGCAGGCCGATTGAAAAAGGAGGCGCCCGACAAGGCCGAACTTCTCTTCAGTGAACTCTTGCGGCACTTTGCCGCCTCGCCGCCGACAGTCAGCGAGGTGCTGGCGTTCCCAACGGTGATTCGAGCCTTTGCTGACTTGAATCGCAACCTTGCGTTGCAGGCCGTTGACACCACGCTTCAAAAGATCCCTCAGATGGAAGAAGCGGTTAAGAAGGAGACTGAAAAACATCCGGCACGACCAGGTCAACCCAGCCCTGATTTTGGCGCACTGACAAAATCCTTGCTGCTGCCTACCTTGCGGATGCTGGATCCCCAACGTGCCGCAGCGCTCGAAAAGGAGGTTCAACCGTACGTTGAAAAGAGGGACAAGGAAACAGGCGGCATGTTCAGCGCCGCCCGGATGAATCCAGAGGTCGACCCCACAAGTTCCGGGCAGAGGCAGCAGGAGAAGATGTTGGAAAAAGCCGATCTCGATAAAATGCCGGAGGCGCAGCGCGACCGGTTCAGCATTTCCACTGCCTTAAGCCTTGCCCAGTCGAATCCGGCCAAGGCCCAGGATGTCTCGAAATACATCACCGAGGACAGAAATAGGGCCTGGGCTCTGGCAGCCATCGCCGGTGGTTTTGCCGCGAGCGACAAGGAGAAAGCACGCAGCGTGCTCAGCGAGGCTGCCTCGCTTGCAGAAAAAGTGAAGGTGAAGGAGGACCGTGCCGTTCTCTTTGCGATGCTCGGCGAAGGTGCTGTCCGGATCGATCGCGAGCTGGCCAAACGGTATTACCTCACTTCGTTCGAAAACTTCGATCAGACCCTGGAAGAGCTCAAACAACCGGCCGCCACAGAAAAGGAGCAGACGGCGAACGAGGAGAAGATCGAGCAACTCTCACAGCGCTATTCGATGGCTGTGGCCGACTACTCGAACGTTGATTTTGACGGGGCGGTGGAGCGTGCCCGGCAGATTAAGAATGAAGAGGAGAAGTTGCCTACGCTGATTCGCCTGGCGACGCGAGTCCTCGCTCCAAACAGTCGGATTCCGCGCATTCAGTTTCTTGGCAAAGATCCAAGGCTCCCCTGAGGACATAAATTCCGTCCCGTCAGGCCACGGGGCGTGTATTCTCACCGCTGATGAATCGGGGCGCGGACTGAGGACCAATCCGTCGGGACGGATTCAAAACCAGCCCCACTTCGTGTGGTTTGTGCTGTATTGTTTTGTCGTGTCGAGGGGGAAGAGCCAAATCCTCACTTGCGAAACACGGCGAGCTTGCGCGCAAGTTCCAGGAGGAGAATCCTCAGTGCCTGGTTATTCGACTTGATGAGAAGGAGTAACTGTTCCATTTTGATACCCGCTGGTTCACTTTGAATTGAATTCCGCATCGTCTCAATCAACGATGCAGATAAGAAGCAGAGGGAGCGAGTCGGGTTGCATGAATTTCAAAAATGATGAGTGTTGGCGCGCCCTTCAATCCTGCCTCGAGAAACCGTCTCGCAATCTGTAACGAGGAGGGCCGGATCTTCGTCATTTCATTCTTGAGCGAGGGTCAAAAGAGGTGAAGTGTGCGTGGCTTGCGGCTCTCGTTGAAAGAAAAGTTTTCATACCTCAAAGGCGTCGGTTCTCGGGGATAAAATGAGTTTCCTGGCGATTATTAAAGTGGCGGTGATGGCGTTAAAGCGCCACAAGCTGCGCTCCGTGTTGACGATGCTGGGCATCATCATCGGGGTGGGGGCGGTCATTGGCGTGTTCGCCATCGGAAGCGGCGCGAAGAAGATGATCGACGACCAGATCGCGCAGGCCGGCACCAACCTGATTTTCATCAGTCCCGGGACGCAGACGGCGGGCGGGATTCACTGGGGCATGGGATCCATCACCACGATGGTGGATGACGATGCGAAGGCCATCGAGCGCGAGTGCACGGCGGTCTCGGAGGTCACTCCGGGCATGCGGACCCAGTCCCAGGTGGTGGCGGGGGGGCAAAACTGGTCGACCGGAATTACGGGGCACAACCAGCTCTTTCCCACGATCCGCAACTGGCCGGTCGAATCGGGCGCTTTCTTCTCGGAACAGGACGTGGCTTCGGTGGCGCGCGTTGCCGTGATCGGCAAGACCGTCGGCGAGAATCTCTTTGGAAACCAGGATCCCATCGGGCAAATGATCCGCATTAAGGGCCAGCCGTTCAAGGTGGTGGGGACCCTGATCTCCAAGGGCCAGGACGCCATGGGACACGATCAGGACGACACAGTCGTTATTCCTTACACCACCCTTCAAAAGAAACTGCTGGGCATCACCTATCTGCACTTCATTATCGCCTCGGCCTCAACCACGGAGGCCATCCCGCTCGCGCAAGAGCAAATTGATTCTTTATTGCGCCAGCGGCATGGCATCCAGCCGGGCCAGGACGCCGACTTTTTTATTCGAACCCTTTCTGACATGGCCAAGATGCGCAACGAGTCGAACCAGGTGATGACCTACCTGCTTCTGGTGATCGCTTCCGTGTCCCTGCTTGTCGGGGGGATCGGTGTCATGAACATCATGCTCGTCTCCGTCACCGAACGGACGCGCGAGATTGGCATCCGCATGGCGGTCGGCGCGAAATCCCGGGATCTCCTGCGTCAGTTCCTGCTTGAAGCCAGCACCCTGTCCTTGTTTGGCGGTTTGGTTGGGATCGGCCTGGGGACCCTCGCTTCTTCGCTGATCACAAACTTCCTTCAGTGGCCGACCACGATCTCGGTCTTGTCAGTCATACTGGCCTTCACGGTGTCCGCCACCGTCGGCATCGTCTTCGGTTTTTATCCCGCCTGGAAAGCCGCGCAACTGGATCCCATCGACGCCCTGCGGTACGAGTAAAACAAGTCAAATTGCGGACGGTGAAACGTGTGACCGCTGACGCCGGGAACCCTCTTAGCTATAAAAGCCTTTCGGTGGTATCCTGCCTCCCACATAAGAGTCCTGGGCTGCTTGCATTATGAATTTAGAAAGTTACCCGCTGGATAAACTTTTCCATTTTGTCGCTGGAATCATTCCGGGCTTCGTGGCCCTCTTGATTTACGAAGCAGCCACTCCGGGGACACTCAGATGGTTCTTCACCCTCGGATCCCTGGGATACAACACAAAACTCCTCCTCGTTTTCATTGTGGCGTTCATTATCGGAAACAGCCTCACTGCATTCCTAAACCTCTTTCTGGGATTCATCTGGAGCGTGTTCGGCAGCTTCTTAATCGGGCGAGGGTACGGATCAGCGCGTTCCCGCGGCATCCCTCCCTGGCAGGATCCCCGGTGGCGGGCAGTTTTGAAAGATCACCTCGGACCGCACGCGCCGAGCGACAGCGGCGTGATTTCCGAATATAGCTTCAAACAACGGACTGGTGTGATCGATCTCCTGCCCGAAGATGAACGGCCTGCAAAGCGCGCTGAGCTCGAACGCGAGCGCATCAACGCGGATATAGACGACACCGCTTGGGAGCGATGGTATGAACATTACCATCAGGTTGTTCTCCAACAGGAAAACCAGGATTTTGAATACAAAATGAGAGAGGGGTTGTATTTCAATTTGGAAACAACCTCACTGTACGTTGTGGTTAGCGCCACCTTTGTTCCAAGCCTCCGGCACTGGTGGTGCCTTTTTCCAGCCTGCCTGTGGCTTGTCATTTTTGTATGGAAGATGAATTGGGAATTTCGTCGAATCACGGACAAGTGGTTAACGTTGCAGGCCCAGATCAAATTTCTTTCAGAACGTGCCCATTCACCGGCAGGGGCTGATAAGCCCCCTCAAAGCAGCTAAGGTCTCTTCGCTTTGGAAACTTCTGGTCGGCGAAACATAGGCTCCTTGTCGGACCCGAACGAGGTGTCTTGGGATCTGTGCCGTAGCTTGAGATGACCACTCCGTGTACACTTTGGACATGAGCAACTCCACCGTGAACTGCCTTTTTTGCAGGATTGCTCGGCGTGAAGCGCCGGCCAAGTTTGTCCACGAAGATGATTCGACGGTGGCGTTTGAGGACATCCGGCCGCGTGCCCCCACGCATCTCGTCGTGATTCCGCGCAAACACATTGAATCGCTCAACGCGTTGACGGCAGAGGATGAGCCGGTCATCGGTCACTTGAACCGGGTGGCGGCGGGCTTGGCCCGGGAACGTGGCCTCGATCAAACCGGCTACCGCGTGGTCATCAACACCGGCCGCAATGCCGGCCAATCCGTCTTCCACGTGCACCTGCATCTGCTGGGCGGCCGTCCCATGATGTGGCCGCCAGGATAATTCGAAAAGCGAAGAATCAACCGCAAAGAACGCCAGGTAGGCGCAAAGGACGCCAAGACACTTAAGGTTGTAGCAATGGCTCTAACGTTGCGCTCATTGCGCCTTCTCAACGTTCTTTGCGGTTGATTCTTTTCACAATTCTTATCTTTTCCTCTCATTCTTCGATAACCGCATCGTGACCCCGACAACTTGCCCCACCACGTCGACGCCCTGCGGATAGGGCACGGTTTCCGGCTTGCAGGGAGAGAGCGGATGCGGGACAAGATGCAGCCGGTCTTTCACGAGACTGCACCAGCAGCAGGCATAGCGATCACGGAGTTCGAGCAGGTAAACGGGCCGGTCAAATTCACTCCTCCACCCTTCCCGTGAAATCGTGTTTCGCTTGACATCCACCTGGACGAGGCTTCCCGGCTTGATCATCGGAAACATCATGAAGTCGTCCAGCCCGAGCGAAAAATAGGCGTGCCTCTTCAAGTCCAGTTGTGTGAGGAGCCCGACCGGCACCTCCTTCCAGGTCTTCACCATCCGGCTTAGAAAACTGGTGGTTCGGGGATCGAACCCAGGATCCAACTGGGCCGGGACCGGCCGGGTCTTGCCGTTTCGCGATAGGGCATGGTTCAACGTAAGGCGGTGTGTTTTGTTCACCCGCGCCAGTTTGCGAAACTTCGCCGTCATCTCGTGCTCCAGTCCGTACCACTCGAGCACGTCTGCGAGGTCGAGTCGGTAAATGGCGCACAGTGAAAAAAGTTTGTAGATGTTGGGCACTGAATTGGCATTCTCAATGACCGAGAGATGACTGTGGCGGATGGCGTATTGAGGGTTTCCTTCAATCCGCGCGATCTCGAGGCTTGCCGCCTGGATGGCCTCCTGCGTCAGTCCCAATTTCTCGCGGATTTTTTTAAGCTGATAGCCGGCATCGTGAGAGCGCATGGAATCCCTTTCCCGGGGAGTGCTCAGAAGCCTTGTCAAGATCTTGACAAAATGAGATCACTTCACCCTGTTCGCTGATTTCATGAAATAATGTCGACAGTATCAGCGTACGACCCCCAGAAGAAGATTGGCTCACGCAACTTTTCAGATCCAATCAGGTTCCAGAGCGGCTCAAGAAGGAGTCTTTAAGGTCGATCAAGCGATGACACTTCAGGACCTCCGGAGCCGGGTCGGGCCGGTACAGGCAAACGATATTGTCGACCGCGGAGATCATGGACACCCTGAAAGTAAGAACTCCAGGGGACCAATCACGCCGTTCTCTTATAGCGCTCAGTGACGGGGGAAGCGGGCTTCAACAATGCTGTGCATGCCGCCACGACTGGTGAATTCGCCCTTGACGCGGGCCCATCGCGGCCGGCACGCGGCAACAAAATCCTTCAGGATCTTGTTGACGGCGTTCTCGTAAAAGATTCCGAGATTTCGATACGCCAGGAAGTACTGTCGCAGGGACTTCAGTTCGACGCAGTGCTGGTTCGGCAAATAGTGGATCGTAATCGTTCCGAAATCAGGCAGGCCGGTCTTGGGGCACACGGAGGTATATTCGGTATTCACAATGGTGATTTCATAACGGGGAAATTGATTGGGCCACACGTCGATCTTCGGCAGCTTGGTATCAATTCCCGACTTGGCGTGCTCTTTGGTGTATCCCATGGAAATGTCGAATGATTCTTTTGGGACTGCCTGATTCTTCTTAAATTCTAGTCCAACTTTTGTCGGTTGTCCATTGATTTTGTTTTGACTCGCTCCGTCGTCATTTGGGTACCATCAAAAAAGACGACGGGTATTCCCCCAGCATCCCCGATCGTGAGTGAAGAGTTTATTTAAGTTCGCTTGAGCAGGAAAAAGCTTGGGGTGGGTGACTCGTCGACTAATGGGGGGGTCGTCCGGTTAACCTGTCCCGGGGGTTGAGGGGATCCCATTCACCCTGGCGGATCCCCTCGTACTCATATCTTCTTAAAGAATCCTCCTGCCGGGCGAGGCACAGACTTATGACGGAGCCGCAGGAGTGCTTTTTCGGCCGCTCCGGTTCTAAACGGGAAGCCCAGTTTTCAAGCATCCAGCTTCCCCTCCGTGTCTTTTCTCTCCTGCCCTGTCTAGTCGAGGTGAGAAAGAGCCCGGCGCCATCCTTCCTCCTCGGAGAAGGCGCCGGGCTGTAACTTCTCTAAAAAGTTCAAAGTTCCAAGTTGAAATTCCACGGTCCCAAGTCCAAGGTCCAAAGTCTAAAAAACAGTTCAAAGTTCAAGGTTCAAAGTCAAGAACCCCAAATTGAACATCAAATAGGGTTCTCACTTTTCGTCCACTTCTGATGTCTGCCTTCCGGCCTCAGAATTCTGACATCGGACTTCCGACTTCTGACGTCCGGCCTCCGACTTCATCCGGGGGCGCACCTCTGTGCGCCCCTACAGGAGAATTCCGGCCTCTGGCTTCCGTTTATTTCCTCTGGCACTGAGAACTGTCAACTTTCTCTTACGACTTCTGACCTTCGACTTCTGACTTCCGACCTTTGGTTCCGGCTTCTGTTTCGATCCTCTGGCAACTGACAACTGGCAACCTTCGAATGCGCGTCATTGTTCGTTTGACTTCATCCTGCGGACAACCTACAATCAGGTTTGAATTTAAATTCAACCACATACAACGAAATTTGATTTATTGAGGTCTAATAAATCGAACTTGAAAATTGAGGTTAGAAGAATCAAATGACTCGCCATGTGAGAAAAATCTGGATTTCCATTCTGGGGATATTCCTGCTCTGCCTTGCGCTCGGCGTGGAATACTCGTCCGGATCGTCGGCATCCAATTCGGGACCGGCCGCTTCCCCGCAGAATCCTCCTCCCGCCAATCCTCCCTCGTCCGATCCACAGGGCCAGGAAAAACCCAAGCCGGAAGGGGAGCGCCCGGAGGGGCCCCAGCAGCCTGCCGGCGAAGCCCCCATCAAGGGACCCAAAAAGAAGAAGAAGGCCGAGGAGGAGAAGCCGAAGGAGAAGATCAGCGAGAAGGCCGGCGACGTGGCCCGGATCACCGTGAACGTGGAGCTTGTGCGGCTGGACATTGTTGCGACCGACGGGCACGGGACGCCCATCCCCGGGCTGACGGAGAAAAACTTCCGCGTGTACGAAGACAAGGTCGAACAGAAGATTCAGAACTTCCAGCCCACGGAGGCCCCGCTGACAACCGTGCTCATGATGGAATTCAGCCGCGCGACGTGCCCCCTGATGTACAGCATGTGCGACTTCGGCTATTACACCCTCACCTCGGATGCCCGCCAACTGGCGAACATGCTGTTCCAGGGATTGCGCCCGGAAGACTGGATCGCGGTGGTGGCCTACGATATCAAGCCTGAGATTCTGGCGGACTTTACGCAGGAAAAGCGCAATCTCTACGACGCCTTGCGCCGCATGCAGGTCCCCGCGTGGAGTGAGGCGAATCTCTTTGACGCCCTTTCCGACACGCTCGGCCGGTTGGATGAGGTTGACGGCAAGAAGTCGGTCGTCCTGTTTACGACCGGCCTCGACACCTTCAGTAAATTGACCTACGACAAGATTCTGAAGAGAGTCCAGAACACCGATGTCAGCATTTACCCAGTCAGTTTCGGAGCCTCACAACGCATCATGAATGACGACCGGATGGGTCCCATCAACCGGCTCAATTTTCTGCAGGCCGACAATCAACTGACCACGTTTGCACGGGACACTGGCGGGAAGGCCTATTTCCCCCGCTTCGAAGGGGAATGGCCGGGCATTCTGCAGGATATCATGGCAAACCTGCGCAGCCAGTACTCCATCGGCTATGCCCCCTCCAATCCGGCACGCGACGGGAAATTTCATAAGGTCAAGGTGGACCTGGTCGCGCCCGATGGCGGCCCGCTCAAGGTGGTGGATCAACACGGCAAGACCTTGAAGGTCGACCTGCGATACCGGCCGGGCTATTATGCACCGAAAGCATAGGGGGAGGTGATAGGTCATAGGTAATAGGTGGTAGCTAGTAGAGAAGAGAAGTCAGAGGTCGGAAGTCGGAGGTCAGATAAGGTATCCAATCCTTACTGGGCCTTTTCCCTTGTAGCGCATCTTATTTTCAAATTCAGATATGCGCTTGTTTTTTTTCTGACATCTGATTTCCGACTTCTGACTTCACTCCCCTACCACCTATTCCCTATCACCTGAAACCTTTTTCCATGACTTCTGACCTTCCCCTCCCACAAAAATCCCTGAACACCCCCCTCGCCCGCCTGATCGCTGAACAGATCCAGGAGGCCGGCCCCATTAGTTTTCGGGATTTTATGGAACTGGCGCTCTATCATCCGGAACTAGGTTATTACAATCGTTCCCACACCCGACTCGGCAAGGCGGGTGACTTCTATACCAGTTCCCACGTTGGCCCGCTCTTCGGTTGGACCATCGGCCGGGCGATTGAAAAGCTTCTCGCAGCGGGGGAAAACTCTGCGGCGGGGGGACCGCGTGGGTCGAAGCGTCCCCGGAAGCCCTTGCTTATCGTCGAGTTCGGTGCAGGCGAGGGGTTTCTGGCAAAAGATGTTCTCGAATATTTTCAGCATCTGAGCCCGTCGCTCTTTGAGCGAGTGCAATATGTCATCGTAGAACAAAGCCCTGCGTTACGCCGCGCTCAGACCCGGCTCTTTGATCAGAATCCGGATCTTCAAAAGCGTGTCCGCTGGTGTACTGCCGATGAACTGGAACCGTTCTCAGGCGTGGTACTGGCCAACGAGTTTGCCGACGCCTTGCCCTTCCACCGCGTGGTTCTGACTGACGACGGGTATCGAGAGATTTTCGTTGATTTGAGAGAAGGAGGTTTTGTTGAGAAGTTAGGGATGATCTCGTCTCCGCGCGTCGACGCCTTGATTCACGAGGTGGAAGTGGAATTTGAAGAAAGCTGGGATAGCCCCTGGCCGGTGGGTCAACAGGCGGAGATTTCCATCGATGCAGCGGACTGGATTGGTTCTTTGTCGGAAAGGATGGAGCGAGGACGAGTCGTCATCATCGATTATGGAGATAAGGCTGGGAAGTTGTATAGCTACCCCCCGTCACAGGGGACGGTGCGGGCCTTTTATCAACACCGGGTCAGCAATCGATATTACGAACACGTCGGCGAACAGGACCTCACAGCGGATGTGAATTTTTCCTTGCTCCTCAAGGCCGCCGTTGGACATGGCTTTGAAGAACCTGAACTCTCCACGCAAGCCGAGTTCTTGCTCGAAAATGAGATACTGAAAGTCGTTGAGGATCGCGAGGGAGCACTCCACCTTCCTCAGGAGGAGGCCCGTAATGCGCGCCGCCAGATTTTGAATTTGACCCTGCCCGAGATGATGGGCACGCGGTTCAAGGTGTTGACGTTGCGGCGTGGGATTTAGAGAGGGAATGAGGGCAACTCCCCCCCCTCTTTCCTTTGAAAGCACCCCGATTCATCGGGGTGCTATCAATCGCGAGATCCTTAACACGATTTTCGGGCCAGATACGAACATTCTTAAAATCTGGTTTGGGTCATGATCACTTTTTAAGATGTCGAATAACGGCCGTGAGGATCACCGCACCCAGGATGGCGACGAGGATAGTGTAAATCAACCCACCCTGACCGGCGAATCCCAGGAAGCGCATGATGAAGCCCCCGACGATCGCTCCGACGATGCCGATGACGATGTCCATCAGAGCCCCGTAGCCGGAACCTTTCATGATCTTGCCTGTGGCCCACCCAGCAACTAAACCGACAATAATCCACCATAAGAGATGCATAATGATTCCCTCCTCGGGCTAATAATTCTATTGATCGACCGTTCCTGGGCACTGCAACCGCCACTTCAAAGGGACTACTTCGCTCCACTGCCTGAGGGGAAAGCAGCCAAGACCCCGGACCGGTAGAGCACTCCTCCGACGATGCCTGCCAGGCTGGGAACCAGGAGGAACATCCACACCTGCGAAAGGGCTCGTCCCCCCACCCACACGGCGGGTCCCAGGCTGCGGGCCGGGTTGACGGATACACCGGTAATATTGATCCCGAGGATATGGATCACCACCAGCGTGATACCGATGGCAAGACCTGCCATTTGAGTCGGCGCGCCCGTTTGGGTTGAACCCAGGATCACAATGAGAAAAAGCAGGGTGGCGACAAACTCAAAAACAATCGCCGCGGTCAGACTGTATCCTCCCAGGTACCCTTCGCCCCAGCCGTTCTGCCCCAGGCCGCTCCCAGTAACACTGTATCCGGCAAGAAGGCCATTCGCGATCGTCGCCAGCACTCCGGCCGCCGCAAGGGCCCCGAGAATCTGGCCGACGATGTAACCAACCAGGTCTTTGCCGTCCATGCGTCCGGCGGTAAAGACACCGAGGCTGACGGCCGGATTGATGTGGCACCCGGAGATCGGTCCGATTCCATAGGCCATGGCGATCAGGGCGAAGCCGAATGCAAACGCAATCCCCAGGAATCCAACATTTTTACCAGCCACCACGGCAGTTCCACATCCGAAAAAAACAAGCGTGAACGTTCCAATGAACTCAGCCAGATATTTCTTCATGAGGCCTCCTTAACCTTTGGTGAGCACACAATGCTTCGTTCTGCTTGATTGCCGCCCCATTCTGCGCATAAACTATCATAAAAATTAGGGATAGTCCTAGGGACTCTGAAATTGGTGGCCGTCCTAAGTGTGGAGGAGAATTCAGGCAGGAGGTGGAGTCTTTACTCTACGGCGAGATGTGACGAAAGTGAATTTGCTACCTCTGGTGAAGCCAGAATGAAATATGCAACTGCGATTGTCATTCTTGTTTTCTTGTTTATGTTAGGCACCGGAGCGTCTGCCAACGACGAGAGTTCCTCGACAGATGGCACGGTGGTTGCGATTCAGAAAGGCAAGCACGAGGTGAGGATGATCGACCCGGATTCGGTCGGTGACCTAGTGGAGGTCTGGATGGTGCGTGTGGACCATTGGCCTCGGGCTCAGAAACCAGAATTCATCCTTGTCGAATACACTCATAAACGACAGCGAGTTGGACAGCACAACCTGGAAATTTGAACTCCGTCAGGCGCCATTCCAAAAAAGTGGCACATGCCTGAGCTGGTGGACTGCTGAACGATCCGTTGTCCCGGCTGCCTTTGGGAGGCGCAGAAAACTGCCAGACTCGAAAAACCTCTCCTGTTTTTTGATGACGAAGCGACCTGTTTCTGCTCCACCTACAACGATGACGCGCTGACCCACACGTACGGCTGCTCAATCCAACATCTGCTTCTCTTCTGCCGCCTCGCTAGCGGGGCTCATTCAAGACGGAACGGACTGACCCAGGGTTTCGCGCTCCCTTGGACCGGGAGCGCTCCACCCTGGGCTAAAGGTATGCCGGCCCTTACGGGCCTGTCATTTGGCCAACCCTGCAGCAAGTAGCTTTTTCAAGAAATTGTTTGGGCAACACCCCGGAAAGGGCGGAAGTAAGAAATGGAAACTCCTTTGGAGGTCATAGGCGACGAGGAGGAAGAAACTCGAGCATGTGGAGTGCGCCGCTTAAAACGCTGCTATGTGAAAGCCAGAAGTTATTACAAAGCTTCGTATAGAGGGAGGATGCACAAAGCGGAACTGTGGTTCCGCACTCCAAAGGTTCTACGCCATTATTTGGGAGAGCGATTTGGCCAGTAATTGCCGTGTCAGATCCACCTTGTAGGCGTTTTGGGCCATGGGCTTGGCCTTCCGCACCGCGGCTGCAGCGGCTCGCTCAATAGTTTTCGGATCCAGCTTCTTTCCTCGCAATTCCTCTTCGGCTTCGAGAGCGCGCCAGGGAATTGGAGCAACCCCGCCCAGCACGATGCGCGCGTCGGCACACACGCCGTTCTTCATCGTGCATTGAACCGCCGCCGAAGCCAGGGCGAAGTCATACGACTGCCGCTCGCGGGATTTGCTGAACGCGCCGCGGGCGCCTGCCGGTGGCGCAGGGACAAAGACCTCGGTGAGAATCTCGTCGTCTTCGAGGATGTTCTCCTTCATGATGTTGACCTCAGGACCGACGAAGAATTTTTCCAAAGGAACAGTCTTTTCACCCTTGGAGCCCTGAACTTTCGCCGAAGCATTCAAAGCCATCAGCGCGGTCGCGCTGTCTGAAGGGTGCACGATGTAACACAAATGGCCGCCCAGGATGGCGTGATACTTATTTTCGCCGTCCACCGCAAAACATTTCGCCCCTCCCTTTCTCAGGCAATCAAAGGGTCCGCGCAGATACCAGCATCGAGGACGCTGGCAGATCGAACCGCCCAGCGTGGCCTGGTTGCGGATCTGCGGCGCGGCGGTGACATAGAGGGCCTCGACGAGCAACGGGAATGACTTCCGAATGATCGGGTCCTCCTCAATCGTCGAGAGTGTTGTCAGCGCCCCGATCCGGACGCCATCGGCGGTCTCTCGGACATAACGCATTTCCGGCAACGTCTTCAGGCAAACCAGCATGTCCGGTGTGTCCACCCCGTCCTTTAATCGTCCGAGGATGTCGGTGCCGCCGGCGCATACCTGAGCATTCCCTCCAGCCTTGCTCAAGGTATGAATGACATCCGCAATTTGTTGTGGCGCAAAGTATTCAAAAGCTCTCATGAGGGACTCCTTAAAAGTTCAAATGATCTCCGGTAGGGGCGTACAGCCGTACGCCCCTACTTCGAAGCATGCACGAATGGGTGATATCCTCAATGACGTCCGCACTACGTCCTGCTTCCCAAACTCTTCAACCCCTCGACAATCTTCTCGGGCGTGATGGGATTTGACTTCACGCGCACGCCGGTGGCGTGGAAAACGGCATTGGCGATGGCGGGCGCCGTGGCGATCAGTGGAGGCTCGCCGACGCCCTTGGCGCCGATGTTATTCGCCGTGTATGGAACATCGACGCTGTACACCTCGATGTCCACGGGAGCGTCCAGCGAGGTGGGAGGCCGGTACTCCAGCAGCGAGGCGGTCACCGGAACACCGGTATTCTTGTCGATCAAGCGCCGTTCTGAAAGCGCGTATCCCGTCCCCATCGTAATCCCGCCTTTGACCTGGCTCGCGAAGGTGTGAGGATTGATGACGCGCCCCGAATCGTGGGCCGCAACAAATTTCAACACCTTGACCTCGCCGCTGTGCGTGTCGACTTCCACTTCGCAGAACTGTGCACCGAAGGCGTTCAGGGATTGACCCTTGGGGTTCGGTCCGCGATAGCCTCGTCCCACCAGCGTGCGTTCGGGCATCGCCCCGGCCGCCGCGTCGAATTTCATCCGTTTGTCGGGCTGAGCAGTGACGAAAATAAACCCGTCCTTGGAACTCAGCTCCTCCGGCTTCACTCCCAGGGAGCCTGCCGCCAGATCGAGCAATTGACGCTTGGCATCATTGGCGGCCGAGCGCACCGCCGGACCGCTCGAAGCGAGAGTGATGGACCCGTAGCTCGGCAACGTATACGGCGTGGTTTCCGTGTCGGCATTGGTGACATGAATCCGGTCGACGGGCACGCCCAACTCCTCCGCGCAGATTTGAGACATGACGGTGCGCGTGCCGGTGCCGATATCGGCGGCCCCGGTCAACAGGTTAATGGAGCCGTCCTGATTGATCTTGACGATCGCGGTCGCCGGTGGACCCCCGCCTCCGCCCCAGATCTGCGAGGCCATGCCGACGCCGTATTTCTTGGTGCCGGCGGGATCGTTGGGCCGCCTCCGTTTCTCATCCCAATGAAATTTCTCGGCGCCGAGCTGGAAGCACTCCGTCAGGCCTTTGCTATGGTAAGGCTGGTGAGTGACCTGGTCGGTCTTGACGTCGTTGCGAATTCGCAACTCGACGGGATCCATGTTCAACTTATGAGCGATCAGATCCATCAACTGCTCCAGCCCCCAGGCGTTCTGTACGTTGCTGGGGCCGCGCATCGCCCCCGGAGGTGGAGTGTTCGTGAACACGGCGTTGTCTTCAGCCCGGACATTCGCACAGGCGTACATTTGCTGCGTCATGGGACTCGAATTGCCCCACATCGAACCGCTCAGGTAGGCTCCCACGGCGTTGATGGATTTCATGTCGATGGCGGTGAGCCGGCCATCGTTCTTCACTCCGACCTTGTAATGCTGGATGGAGGCGGGCCGGTACACCCCCATGAAATCCTCATTCCGTGAAAGCACCATCTTCACGGGACGCCCTGTGCGCCGGGCCATGAGGACAGCGAGCATCGTCTGTTTGCCGGCGCCCCCTTTGCTGCCAAATCCGCCACCCATGTGAGTGCCGATGACCCGGACATCATTCATGGGTAGCTTGAAAACGCGCGAGATCTCTTCCTGCACTCCAAATACGCCCTGCGTCGACTCCCACACCGTCAGGTGATCTCCATCCCAGAAGGCCACGGTTCCATGGACTTCCATGCAGGCATGTTGTTGGGGTTCAGTGCGAAACGTTTCTTCGAAGATGTGGTCGGCCTCTTTAAAGCCGGCCTCCAAATCCCCACGGGTATGAACCGATGGTTGGCCGATTTTTCTTTGGCCGAATCCGCCTCCGGTGAAATTGCCTTCGGGAAAGAACTTGACCGGCGATTTATCACTCATGGAGACTTCCGGATCGAGGACAAATGGGAGGGGCTCGTATTCGACCTGAACCAGGCGCGCGGCGTCCTCGGCCTGGAACTCGGTCTCGGCGGCCACCACGGCGATCTCCTCTCCGGTGTATTTCGGTTCCAGGGTCAGCAGGGGGAGAGTCCCGGCGAAGGGATTGCCCATGATATATCGCTCCACGTCCTTCGGAAGCAGAACGGCGTGAACTCCGGGATGAGCCAGCGCCTTCTCAGCTGAGATGCTCTTCACACGGGCGTGCGGCAACTCGCTCCTGACGGCGATCGCGTAAAGCATGTGCGGCAACTGGATGTCGGAGGTGTACTTGGCGCGGCCCGTCACCTTGTCGACGCCATCGACACGCGGGACCGGCTGGCCCACGATCTCGGTCTTCGTCCAGTCGGGCAAGGGCGGCACCTTGCGCGTCCGCACGATGACCCGCCGGCCTTCAATATTGACTTCGCTCTCTTCGTATTCCTGATCCTGCCCGGGCGGGATCGGTTTCTGCGTCTTTTCGTCGTCGATCATGACAGTCGCCTTTCTTGCAGTTCGTTTGAAATCTCCGATCTGAAATCTCAGATCATCCCTCTATAAAGCCTTGGTAGCCGGGATGGATTCGCCCTTTGAATCCCTCCCGGGCTCTTGTGAGATGCCCTCAAGCCTTCTTCATCGCGGTCTGCGCCTCCACGGCGGCGTCGAGGATGTTGGAATAGCAGCCGCACCGGCAGACGTTCCCGGAGATGGCGTAACGCAGCTGCTCCCGCGACAAATCGGGATTACGCCCGATGGCGGCCTTCAGGGCCATCAACTGGCCGGGAATGCAAAACCCGCACTGCATGGCATCGTGCTTGATGAAAGCCGCCTGGAGGGGATGCAACTGGTCGCCTTTTGCCAGACCCTCGATGGTTTCAATCTCGCTGTGTTGGGCGTCGAGGGCCAGCACCGAGCAGGAATAATGCGCGCGGCCGTCCATGACGACGGTGCAGGCCCCACACTCACCGCGTGAACAGCCGATCTTGGTGCCGGTCAGGCCCAGATCGTTGCGCAGCACATCCGCCAGCACGGCCCGGTTGTCGACCACCAGACGGTGCGTCTCGCCGTTGACCTTCAGCATAATCATCGAATGGAACTTGTCGACCTGCGGGGTCTCCGCCGCCAGCAAGGGAGTATCGATGACGCCAAGATCCACGGTCGACAACACTGCCGTGGTCGCCGCCGCGGTGCCGACCGTCGCCACAAATTCGCGCCGCGTGAGAGAGAATTCACCAGACTTGGATTGATTTGCTACTTCTTCAGGCATGGAGAGCTCCTTCATCGTTAAGGCTCTTTCATGGTTAGGGATTGAAGGCTGAAATGGAGATGAAAGTACACTTGTTAAAACACATGGGATTTTTCGAGGTCCGCCGATAAAGCCGAACGCCCCGGGAAAATCGGAATTTCCTCACCGGACCCCGTGTTACGACGGATCCGTGATTAGGGAAAATTGATGAACCGTAATGATAACCCAAATGCAGGGCAAAGAGTGCAAGAAAAATACAAATGGGGAGTTTGAAAAAGTATGAATGTCGGGATGTGTTTTCCTTTTATTCATACCTTTTTGGTATGGTCGTGTAGAAACCGAATTGTGGTTCGCAGTCCTTGCGGAGAAACTGCGGTGGCCTGTCACAAAGTCGTAATAGCAGTCTGAATAAATTCGGAAACTCTGGCTGGTGATTTTAGATAACTGAAGACAGTTGGTGTTTGTCAAACGAACAGGTTTGTGTGAAGTAGAATGTGCATAAGTCTTTTTGTGTTAATCAAAATCAAACATGCTTTACACAAAAGCGTTGCGCTGTAGTATACTTTACGCAAAACTACAACCATGAAACCTTTTCAGCCGGAACAATTACCCATCGAAACCATTGAATGGAAGTCGCTTATTCCACAGATTGGGAAAGCAAACCGAGCGATTGCTGGTTTTGAAGGTGTTCTTTACAGTGTTCCCAATCCCGATGTCTTGCTATCCCCGCTCACCACACAAGAGGCGGTCATTTCCTCCCGGATTGAAGGGACCCAAGCGAATCTAGAAGAAGTGTTCAAGTTCGAAGCTGGCGAGGAAGTGGCAGATGAGTCTCGTCGCTTGGATATCCAGGAAATAATCAATTACCGCCGTGCCCTTTTCCGAGCTGAGGAAATGTTAAAGGAGAAACCCCTTGGTTTGAATACGCTACTCGAACTCCATAATATATTGCTTGACAGCGTCCGGGGATATAACAAAGGACGTGGAAGATTCCGAACAACTCAGAATTGGATTGGCAAGCACGGCACTCCAATCGAGCAGGCCGACTTCATTCCGCCATCCCCCATGTTTCTCATGAACCATCTTAGTAATTGGGAGAAGTATTATCACGCAGAGGAACGCGATCCCCTGGTTCAATTAGCTGTAGTTCATGCCCAGTTCGAAATCATCCATCCGTTTATCGATGGAAACGGCCGGATTGGTCGCATGTTGATACCACTGTTTCTCTCCGAGAAAAAACTCTTAAGCCGCCCCAGTTATTACCTCTCGGCCTACTTTGAAGCCCACCGCGATGAGTATGTACAGGGAATGCGAGAACTCGGGTCCCCTGGGAGTTGGACTCGATGGGTCTCTTTTTTCCTTACTGCTCTCATCGCACAAGCCGAAGTCAACTCTGCGAAAGCCAGAGCCATTCAAGACCTGTACGATGGGCTCAAGGCTCGGGTAATTGGTCTCACTCGTTCCCAATTCGCGATCCCGATGCTCGATCGACTTTTCGAGCGTCCCATTTTCCGCAGTAGCGATCTGACCTCGCGCGAGGATATGCCGAGCACCCCCATGGTCATGTCCATGTTGAGGAGTCTGAAGCAAGCCGGTATTCTTAAGGTGGTTCGAGAAGGGAGCGGGCGTCGACCACAGGTGCTTGCTTTGGCACTGCTCATCAATCTCTGCGAAGGCAAGGAAGTTCTGTAAAGGACGCTATTTTAATGATGCGGTGTGGTGGAAAAGATCGGGAGCGGAGAGAAGTGAGGGTCTGATTCGAATTCACGCGAGATTTCATGGCAGACTTCTGCCGATCCGACGGTTCAATTGACTGGGAGAAACTCGCCTCTTTTAATTCCTCAAAGAAAGTGTCCAAGTAGGTCCGCTCATTGACCTTTCGCCTCGAACACGCAATGGTGTTCAACCACGGAATCACCGATTTTGCGAGAGGGGATAATGAGCGGGCAAATTGACATTTGAATGCCGCTATATTATCATCGCGCCTTTGTTTGATGACGGGCTGACCTGCCACTGAAACACACCTCAGAATGCCGCACTTTATGAGTGAACATGCCTGACGAAATCAAGAAAGACCAACCCGAACCAAAACCGCCCGCGCCGGATTCCGCCAAACCTGCGGCCCCTCCGCCGCCGGCGGGACAAATGCCGGGACATCCTTCAGTTAGCGAAAAGAAACTGGCCACCAAGGCGGCCGCCGCCGTCTCGACCCCGTGGACCTCACCTTTGGTCGAGGAGATCAATAAACGGTTTCAAGGTTCAGTGATCGAAGCGCACACCATGGTCGGTCAAAACGTCATCATATTAGCCACCCCATCGCTCATCGATATATGTAAGTTCGTGCGCGAAAACGAAGTCATGCCCTGCGACTACCTGGTAGACGTCACGGCCGTCGATTATCCATCCCGCGAGAAACGCTTCGATGTGGTCTATGTCCTCCACTCGTTCAAGACGAATGAGCGCGTGCGCTTGAAGGTCTATGTGGCCGAAAACGAAACCATCCCCAGCGTGACCTCTCTTTGGCCAACCGCCAACTGGCTGGAACGGGAGGTGTTCGACATGTTCGGGATCAAGTTCACGGGTCATCCCGACCTGAAACGGATCCTCCTGCCGGAAGGATGGAAAGGGCATCCCCTTCGCAAGGATTATCACATTCAGCAGATGGATGACGAGTGGGTGAAAGCGAATTTGAATATCGAGACCGGGCAGTAGAAGAATCACCGCTGAGGCACAGAGAGCGCGGAGTTTATGGCAGACGTTGAAGAAAAGGTCATCACGGCGCCCCACGACCATGACACGTTCCTGGATTCCAGTGAACTGGTCATCAACATGGGCCCGCAGCATCCGGCGACGCACGGCGTGTACCGCGTGCGGCTTCACCTGGACGGCGAGAAGGTCCTGGGGGCGGAGTCCTACATCGGGTACTTGCATCGCGGCGTTGAAAAACTCGGCGAGCACGGCGATTACCGCCACTACGGGCCGATCCTCGACCGCATGGATTATGTGGCCTCGGTGTCGAACAACCTCGGCTATTGCGAAGCGGTCGAGAAACTACTCGGCGTCCAGGTTCCGCCGCGGGCCCAGTACCTCCGGGTGATCCTGACAGAACTTCAGCGGATTGCCAGTCACCTGGTGTGGCTGGGAACGCACGCCATGGACATCGGGGCGATGACCATCTTCCTGTATTGCTTTCGCGAGCGCGAGAAAATCCTCAATATATTCGAAAAATACTTCGGGGCGCGCCTCACGACGAATTCATTTCGTATTGGGGGACTGCAATTTGACACCTATGAAGGATTCGAGGCCGAATGCCTCGATTTCTGCAACGATTTTCCCCGGCGCATTGCCGAGTATGAGCAGATCCTTAGCGACAATCGAATCTGGATCGGGCGGACCCGTGGCATTGGCATCCTGAAGGCCGAGGATGCGATTGCCCTCGGAGTGACCGGGCCGGTGCTGCGCGGCTCCGGAGTGAAGTTCGATATTCGGAAGGCTTTCCCGTACGAGTGTTACGCCGATTTGGATTTTGATATCCCGATCGGGGAGATGGGCGATACTTACGACCGGTACCTGGTGCGAAACGAGGAAATGCGGCAGTCGCGGCGCATCGTGATGCAGGCCATCGAAAAGCTGCCGGACGGTCCCGTCATGGGAAAGGTCACCAAGGTCATTCGCCCCCCGGCGGGAGAGGTCTATCACGCCATCGAGGCGCCCAAGGGAGAGCTGGGTTTCTTCGTCGTGAGTGACGGGACGACCACGCCGTACCGCACGCGCATCCGGCCGCCCTCGTTTGTGAACCTCCAGGCTTTGCCGTCCATGGTGCGCGGGCAGCTGGTGGCCGATGTGGTGGCCATTATCGGCACGATCGATATCGTTTTAGGGGAGATTGACCGGTGATCGAAAGCCGACTCCCGGGCAAAACGGACGACCTTGTTTCGATCGCAGGGGTTCAACGCTTGCCATTCCTGATGATTCCACTCTCCAGGTTCTGACTAAAAATCTCATGGTTGAATTTTTCCTGATTCCTGCGGCGCAAATCCTCATCATCTTCCTGGTCCTCGTGCTCTTTGTGGCATACACCACATATCTCGAGCGGAAGGTGGTGGCGTTCATGCAGGTCCGCCTCGGCCCCATGCGCGTCGGTCCATACGGGCTGCTACAGCCCATCGCCGATGCCGTGAAGCTGATGTTCAAGGAAGATATCATTCCGGCGGGGGCCGACAAGTGGCTCTTCATGTTTGCCCCGGTGATCACGATGATTCCGGCCTTTGCGGTCTTCTCCGTGATCCCCTTCAGCGACAGCCATACCACGGTGTTTGGATATCCGGTTCATCTCTACATCACGGATGTCAACGTGGGAATCCTGTTTGTTCTCGCCTTGTCCTCGATTGGGGTGTTCGGGATCATCCTGGGGGGATGGGCATCGAACTCCAAATATCCCTTGCTCGGCTCACTGCGCTCCGCTGCCCAGATGGTGAGCTATGAAGTGGCCATGGGTTTTGCCATCGTCAGCGTCCTGATTTACTCGCGCTCGCTCTCCATGATCGACATCGTGAATGCCCAGAAGGACATGGGATGGTGGTTCGCGATCATTCAGCCCGTCGGGTTTCTTATTTATCTGATTTGCGGGGTGGCTGAAACCAACCGGGCCCCTTTTGATCTCCCCGAAGCTGAGTCGGAACTGGTGGCCGGGTTTCACACCGAGTACAGCGGGTTCCGGTTCGCCATCTATTTCCTGGCGGAATACGCCAACATGATCTTGATCTCTTCGATTGCTGTAACACTCTTCTGGGGAGGATGGTTGTCGCCCTTCCCGAACGTTAAGGCCCTCTCCTTCCTGCAGGTGGTTCCGGGGGTGGTCTGGTTCTTTTTGAAGGTATATTTCTTCATCTATTTGTATATCTGGTTGCGGGCCACGCTGCCGCGTTTTCGTTATGACCAGTTGATGAGGGTGGGATGGAAATACCTGATCCCGATTTCGATCGGAAATGTCATCCTGACAGCGGTTCTTAGGTTATACTTTCGCACTTAGTTCCCATTGTAGGGGCGCACTGTCCGCCGCGGCGGACGCCCCTCCTGAGCACGGAAAGCTGGTGAATTCCGAACCATGTATCGTGTGACAACTTTCAAACCCAAGAGCTTCATCTCGGAGTTTTTCAAATCGATTTTCCTGATCGACTTTATCAAGGGCCTGGTCGTCACCTTTTACTATCAGAAGCCCAGTGAAAACATCACGGAACAGTATCCCAAGGAACGGCCCAGCGTGGCGGAGCGCTTTCGGGGCGCGCCGCGATTAAACAAGGATCCGGAAAACGGCGAGACGTTGTGCATCGCCTGCAAGCTTTGCCAGCTCGCCTGTCCCATCGATTGTATTGAGGTAGGTTCGGAAAAGATCGAAAAGAAGAACATCCTGACGACGTTCACCTATGATATTGGCCACTGCATGTACTGCGGGCTGTGTGAGGATGCCTGTCCCACCCCCGCACTGGAACTGACCCAGGATTTCGAACTGGCCACCTATCAGCGGGACTTCATCTGGGACCGGAAACGACTTGAGGACGGGCCCGTCATCACAAAGTACAAGAGGTAATGTGCGGGCTTCGCATGCCGCGTTGAAGAACCCGGCGCCGTCATCCGAGGGGAGAACTTGAGTGGCTGTGAGCGGATGGGGGGCCGGTCAAAAGAGCCAGTGACACAATCCACGGATTGTTGTCCAGGATTGGTGATCTTTCCTGCAGTATTCCGTTTCCCGCGATTTTGTTTGAGGCTGTCTGAAATCTTTAAAGTCAAGTGGACGCCTCGTGCGCCAAGCAATAGCCGGCAGGGACGTCAGGTTGAGCGATGACTTTTGACCAAATCCTGTTTTACTGTTTAGCGGTGATCGCCATTGCCTCCGCGCTCATGGTCATCACCCGCCGCAATCCCGTTCACAGCGCCATGTTTTTGATCACCACCCTCTTCTCGGTGGCAGGGATTTATCTCCAACTGCACGCGGAATTCCTGGCCGCCGTGCAAGTGATTGTTTACGTGGGCGGGATCATGGTGCTGTTCCTGTTCGTCATCATGCTGGTCAATCTTGAAGTCGTCAGCACCGAGCGACGCTTCAACAAGCAGTGGATTATCGCTTTGATTGCGAGTGCGGCGTTATTGGTTGAGTTTGCCTATGTGATTGTGCGGGGGAAGACGACCCTTCTCCCGCCGGCGACGGGACCGGCCCAGGACCTGACCCGGAAGAATTCCGAACAAATCGGTTTGATGCTGTATCAGAACTATATGCTCCCTTTTGAAATCGCTTCGCTGCTTCTGCTGGTGGCGATTATTGGCGCCGTCATCCTCGCGAAACGGCGCTTGACTTCGGACAAATAGACGGGCGCCGGCGGACATCCCGGGATTCGAGCCAGTTCAGGCGAGGAAACAGAACCATGGTGACGACATCAGAATATTTGATTCTTGCGGCGGCGCTGTTCACGATCGGTGTCATCGGAGTGCTGACCCGCCGCAACATCATTATCATCTTTATGTCGATTGAGTTGATACTGAACGCCGTCAACATCAATCTGGTCGCTTTTTCAAGCTATTGGCAGCAGTTTACGGGTCAGATTTATGCCATCTTCGTAATCACGGTCGCCGCCGCTGAAGCCGCCGTCGGACTCGGCATCATCATCGCGTTGTTCCGGAACAAGGAGACGGTGAATGCCGACGAAATCGATCTGCTGAAATGGTAAAGAGAGACTTGACCGCCGAGTCGCGGAGACCGCGGAGTATAGATAGATTATAGATAAGGATCAAAACCGCTTTTTACCATTGAAGTTCTGCGTTTTTGGCGGCTCTGCGGTAAGTTCGTCTTTGCTTTTCCATGCACCCTTGAATTCTTATGAATTTTCTCAAGTACATCTGGCTGATTCCCCTGCTTCCGCTGGTGGGTAGCTTCTTCAATGGAGTGTTTGGAAAACGATTCTCCAAAGCCACCGTGGACTTTTTTGCTTTGAGTTCGACCTTGTTATCGTTCCTGTGGTCGGTGGGTGTGGTGTGGCAATTGTCCCGGCTCGCCCCGGAAGAGCGGGTGTTCAACCTCAATCTCTTCGAATGGATTCCCGCGGGGGCCGCGCTTACCTCGCACGGCCTCTCGAATTTCTCGGTCCAATGGGGATATCGCCTGGATCCACTCTCCGCCGTCATGATCCTGGTCGTGACCGGCGTGGGATTCCTCATCCACGTCTATTCTACCGGATACATGGCCCATGAGCATGGGCCGCGTCTCGGAGGCTATTACCGCTTCTTCTCCTATCTCAACCTGTTCATGTTCTCCATGCTGACGCTGGTCCTGGCGAACAACTTTGCTTTGATGTTCGTGGGTTGGGAGGGCGTGGGGTTGTGTTCATACCTGCTCATCGGTTTCTACTTTCATAAGAAGAGCGCGGGGGATGCCGGCAAAAAGGCCTTCATCGTCAACCGGATCGGGGACGCCGGGTTCATGCTCGGCATGTTTCTGATCTTTCAGACGTTTGGCTCGCTGGACTTCGGGACGGTCATGGCGAGGGCTGCTGAGGCCCCACGTGAAGCGTTCGGTACGGTCGGAGTGATGACAGCCATTGGAATCCTGTTATTCCTTGGGGCCACTGGCAAATCGGCCCAGCTCCCCTTGTACACGTGGTTGCCGGACGCGATGGAGGGCCCCACCCCGGTGAGCGCGCTCATCCACGCGGCGACGATGGTCACGGCGGGCGTGTACATGGTGTCTCGCACCAGCGCGATTTACCAGCAAGCCCCGACCGCGATGATGGTGGTGGCGGTGGTGGGAGGGTTGACGGCAATTTTTGCGGCTTCGATCGGCCTGGTCCAGAACGATATCAAGCGCGTACTGGCCTATTCCACCGTCAGCCAACTGGGTTACATGTTTCTCGCGTGCGGAGTCGGCGCCTATTTCGTCGGCATCTTCCATCTCATGACACACGCGTTTTTCAAGGCCCTGCTCTTCCTGGGCGCCGGTTCCGTAATCCATTCCTTGAGTGGCGAACAGGATTTGCGGCGGATGGGGGCGCTCAAGAACAAGATCCCCAAAACCTATGTGACCATGCTGGCGGCCACGCTCGCGATTTCGGGCATTCCCCCGTTTGCCGGATTCTTCAGCAAAGACGAGATCTTGTGGCAGGCCTTCTCCAGCGAATATGGCCGGTGGTGGCTCTGGCTGATCGGCGTGGCCGCCGCGCTCATGACGGCGTTCTACATGTTCCGGCTGATTTTCCTGACGTTTTACAATGAATCGCGGGTCGATCCGGAAGTGGAACATCACATTCACGAATCGCCCTCGAACATGATCGTTCCTCTGCAGATTCTTGCCGTGCTTTCGGTGATCGGAGGTTTTGTCCAGATTCCGAAGTTTCTATTCGGAGGCTTTGATGGTTTTGAGCGCTGGCTTGAGCCGGTATTCAAGCATCCTGCGGCCGAAGCCGGAGCCGCTGCCGTCGAGCACGCCTCACTGGGCGCCGAAGCCAGTCTGGCACTGTTCTCGGTGGTGGTGGCCTCGATCGGCATCTATCTGGCCTACCGGTTTTATTATCGTCCCTCGTCCGCCCCGGATCGGGCGATGGCATCGGCGCGGCCGGTATATACGGTCCTGTTCAACAAGTACTACATGGATAAAATCTACGATGCCCTGTTTGTGAACCGCACGAAGGATCTGGGGAATGCCTTGTGGGCCTTCGACCGCGGAGTGATCGACGGCGGTGTCAATGGCAGCGGCTGGTTTACGCGGTTCGCGGCCAATGTGTCCTGTTGGTGGGACAAGTGGATCGTCGACGGCCTGGTCAACGTCGTGGGCTTTACAGTCAAGATCCTGAGCTACCCCCTCCGGATTCTGCAGACCGGCTTCGTGCAGTCCTACGCCTTTTTCATGGTGCTCGGGATCATCGCATTTATTTGGCTTTACGTCTTGAGATAGCTAAGCAGGGGGATCCGCCGCGGCCGCTCGCCCGGCAGGAAGCTCGGGTTCAGGTTGGATGCAGATCAACTGTTCAATCCAGCCCGTTCATTGATGCGGTTTCATGAGGAGTCATTCGGACATGGATTTCTTTCGCCAGCACATTCTATCGATCACGACCTTTACGCCACTCGTGGGGGCATTTCTCCTGCTGTTTGTCGGCAAAGAGAACAAGAATGCGATCCGTTGGATTGCCAACCTTTTCGGATTTCTCGGCATGCTCGTTTCCCTGCCGCTGTGGTTTTGGTACAACCGCGCCGACGGGGGATTTCAGTTTATCGAGCGGCACGAATGGATCAAGACCATTGGCGCCAACTACAGCCTGGGGGCCGATGGCATCTCTCTCTTGCTGATCCTGCTCACTACGGTCCTCGGAGCGATCGCAATACTCTCCTCATGGACGGCCATCGAACTCCGCGTTAAGGAATACTACATCTTCCTCCTCTTGCTCCAGGTGGGGATGATCGGGGTCTTCTGTTCACTCGATTTCTTCCTCTTTTATGTCTTTTGGGAAGTGATGTTGGTGCCGATGTACTTCCTGATCGGTGTGTGGGGGAGCGACCGGCGGCTGTACTCCGCGATCAAGTTCTTCCTGTACACCTTGGTCGGTTCGGTCGTGATGTTGTTGGGCATCCTGGTGCTTTATTTCCACATGCCGGAGGGGCAGCGGACTTTTGATTATGTTCAGATCATGAGCTACCTGCATGCGAGTCCGCTGGCGTCCAACATTGCTCGCTTTGTGTGGCTGGCCTTCTTCCTGGGATTTGCCATCAAGGTGCCCATGTTCCCGTTCCACACCTGGCTGCCCGATGCGCATACGGATGCGCCCACCGCGGGGTCCGTCATCCTGGCCGGCGTTCTGCTGAAGATGGGAACATACGGTTTCATCCGCTTCTCTCTGCCGCTTCTTCCCAATGAATCCCAGTATTTCAAAGGAATGATGGCGGTGCTGGCCATCATCGGCATTGTGTACGGGGCGCTGGTCGCGATGATGCAAAAGGACTGGAAACGGCTCGTCGCCTATTCCTCGGTCAGCCACCTCGGGTTTGTCATGCTGGGAATGTTCTGCTTCAACCCCAATGGGGTGAACGGCAGCGTGCTGCAGATGATCAATCACGGCATATCCACCGGCGGTCTCTTCTTGATCGTGGGGTTGGTCTACGAACGCCGCCACACGCGGATGATCAGTGAGTACAGCGGCCTCTCCCATGTGATGCCGGTGTATGCCACCTATTTTATGATCATCATGCTCTCGTCGCTGGGTCTGCCCCTGCTGAACGGTTTCATCGGAGAATTCACCATCCTCCAGGGCGCGTTTCAGGTGAGTTACGTCTGGGCGGCCTTCGCCGTGTCGGGCATTATCCTGGGTGCGGCGTACCTCTTGTGGCTCTATCAGCGCACCATGTTCGGCGAGATCACCAACGAAAAGAACAAGACACTGAAGGACCTCAACTTCCGGGAAGTGGCCACGTTATTCCCGCTGGTGGTGCTGGCGTTGTGGATCGGGATCTACCCCAAACCCTTTTTCGAGATTCTGGAACGTCCTGTCAACAAGGTGGTGGCGACCGTTCAACCCGACAAGTTCACGGTCGACTCGATGGGGAATCTAATTATCCCAGGGAAAGCCAAGGCTGGTCCCTTACCAGCCGCGATGCCCGGAGCAACCGAGGAAGCGAAAGTCATTGAGAATAGCGTCCCTACGGCGAGGTCGGTGACACCCCCGGTGGAGAAGAAATGAGGTTTGCAGAGAGTCGCTGGGGCCCGCCCCGATGAATCGGGGCGGGCCCCAGCGGATGAAGAGGGGGAGAATTAGGCGGCCCCCGAAAAGGCGGAGCCCTTCCGTCCGCCGCGGCGGATGCGGCAAAGCCGCAGACCGGAGAAGGTCCGGGATGATTTGAGTTCCAGATTTCATCATGATGTTATCTTAACCACTGCTCATGTATAACCAATTCTTTCAAGTCACCGACGTCATTGCGATTTATCCCCAGTTGCTGCTGGCCCTGTTTGGGCTGGGCGTCCTCATTGTCGATCTCTTCCTCGACCGTGCCTGGAAGGTCTTGAACGCCTTCACGGCGTTGTTGGGCATCGCTTACGCCACGTACGCCCTGATCCAGATCCGAAAGTTCAACGTGAGTGCCTACAACGGCGCCATCGTGAACGACTCGTTTGCGGTCTATTTCCAGTTTGTCTTCCTGATCACCACGGCCCTGGTGATCTTCATTTCAGCGCGCTATCTCACCATCGAAGGCGAACACCGCGGCGATTATTATGCCTTGATCCTTTTCTCTCTGATCGGCATGAATTTCATGGTGATGGGAATGGACATCATCACCCTGTACATCGCCCTGGAGCTGATGGCCGTTTCGGAATACATCCTGGTGGGATACCTGCGTACCAATCGTCAGTCGAACGAAGCCTCCCTGAAGTTTTTCCTGCTGGGCGCCTTTTCTTCGGGCATCCTCCTCTATGGGATCTCGCTGCTTTATGGAATCAGCGGATCGACCGACCTGCGCGTCATCGGGCAGAAACTGGCCGAGCGCCCTGCCAACGA
The DNA here is from genome assembly GCA_020073085.1 of Terriglobia bacterium. Taxonomy (NCBI): domain Bacteria; kingdom Pseudomonadati; phylum Acidobacteriota; class Terriglobia; species Terriglobia bacterium. Next base: position 29,014 of record JAIQFV010000004.1, read on the forward strand.
TCCACTGACACTGATCGCCCTGGTCACGCTGACGGCGGGACTGCTTTTCAAAGTGGCGGGTGTTCCTTTCCATCAGTGGCTGCCTGACGCTTACGAAGGGGCTCCGTCCCCCATCACAGCCTTCATTTCCGTTGCGCCCAAGGCGGCCGCGTTTGCCCTCACCCTTCGCTTTCTCTTTATCGCTCTCAAGCCTCTCCAGGTCAACTGGATCCCCATGCTTTCCGTCATTTGTGTGTTGACGATGACGGTGGGCAATATCACCGCGATTTCGCAGTCGAACATCAAGCGGCTGCTTGCGTATTCCTCCATCGCCCACGCCGGGTACCTGATGCTGGGTATAATCGCGGGAAATGATTACGGGATCACGGGGATTGCCATCTACTTCCTCGTGTACATGTTCATGAATATCGGGGCGTGGACGCTGGTGGTGGCCATGCGGCGCAAGGACCTGATCGGCGACCAGATTCAGGATATGTCGGGGATGTTTCAGAAGAACCCGGCGGCGGCCGTGCTGATGCTGATCTTCATGCTGTCACTCGCAGGGATCCCACCGACCGCGGGCTTTATCGGAAAGTACTATCTGTTTGCCTCTGTCATTCAAACCAAACACTATGCGCTGGCCATCATCGCTGTCCTCAATGCGGCGGTCTCCCTCTATTACTACTTCCGCGTGGTCGTCGTCATGTTCATGAACGACAAGGTCGATGAGGAAAAGATGGTGCTTTCCCCCGGCGTGCTGACAACCCTGGCCGTGACCCTGGCCTTCACCCTCATCATCGGCATCTATCCCGACCCCTTCATTCGCTTCGCCCAGAATTCCCTCGCGCTTTTCCAGTAAGAACTCTACAGTGAAATTTCTTGCTGACCTGATGCAGTCGCGATATGCCATGGCTCCCATGCTCTAGAGGGCGGGATCACTTTTCGTCGCGTTTGACAGAAGGCTTTGAAAGTAATATTCTATTGACGCATTTTAATTGAAAACCACCCCTGAACAACTCCTTTTGACCATTAGTGAAAGGATTTGTTAGCGCCCCCTAATTCACAATTCAACATGGTCACAGAAAGCAGAGATCGAAAGAATCCACACGCTCGTTTTTTCTGAGCCACTGATTTTGACATTGCGCTAGGAAGAAGGAGTAATAACTTGGGAGCTTCGACCTCGCACCACATAGTAAACAGAAGATTCCTTTCATAGGAGGTTCCTATGAGGAGATATTTCACCGTCCTCTGTCTTACTCCCTCAGTGATCCTGTACTCGGGTTCGTTGAGTGGCGCCGCCATGAATCAAAAGGATTCCAGACCATTTGAAGGAAAAGATGCTGAAAAGGAGTTTAAGCAGCAGAGGCGCGAAGCATTTAGTGCGGCGCGTCAGCTACTTCTCAAAGAGAATCTTCCATTTGATCCAGATGAATTACTGGATTCGAATTGGCGGGAGAAGTTAGCCCCGTTCTTTGAGAGAATGCCGGAAATGAAGTTATATCGATATGAGCGAGACCGCTTGGAGGGCGTTTATCTGGCGGACACGCTGGTGCTGCCCGAACGTATTGCGCTTTCCAGCGATACAGTGATCTTGGTGAGAAAACTGCGCTTTGAGGGTTCCGAGGTTGTAATTAAAGGCAATTTCAGTATCGCCATCTTCCCAATTGAGAGTTCGGATGCTAGCCAAGATTCTACAAGAAAATTCTCCCATGGAACGGATTCTGCCCTGCCGGTCCTTGCATCAGCCGGCTTGTTGAAAAATAATCGATCAGTTGCTCTTACACCCAATTCCCTGAAACAACACATCACTATCGACACGAGTGGAATTGGTTACTCCGATTGGATGAAGCCGAGACGGCCTGAGGGTACAAGGATATTGCCTATTGCGCTAAATGCGCTCGATCAAGATTATAACGGCGAAGACAGGTCATACTGGGTAGGGGAGCCAGGTCGACCCGGTCTAACTGGGCCCCTAGCCTCCCCTAACCCGGCTCCAAGAGGGCCGAATGGACAATGTGGTGGGAACATCGATGGCAGGAATGGCGACAACGGTGCTTTTGGGAATAATGGCGGTGATGGGGATGTTGGTGGTCAAGGGCCGACCGGTGGAAATGGACAAGCTATAATCGTTGAAATCACACAGAACGGGAATTATATCTTCTCCACTCATGGGGGACAGGGTGGAAAGGGTGGCACTGGAGGTCGCGGAGGAACCGGGTCCCAGGGAGCAACAGGTGGCAGGGGCGGAGACGGTGCATTCTGTGGTTGCAATCCCCCGGTCGGCAACGGTGGGGATGGCGGCAAAGGTGGAACCGGTGGTGATGCAGGCTTTGGGGGTAAAGGCGGGACCGGTGGAACCGGAGGAAATGGGGGCGCCATTTCAATAACCAAGCCCGCCAACTTCACTGGCGTTATTAGCTACGATATCTCCGCAGGCCTCGCAGGACTAAGGGGCGACGGGGGAGTTGGAGGGGATCCAGGACCCGCTGGCACAGGTGGAGAGGCAGGGAAAGGTGGTCACTTGGATAATTGCCAATATAACGGCAGAGATGGGATGCCGCGTGGAGACGGTGCATGGGGGGCAATACGTGGGTTTGGAGATCCAGGAGACCCGAGACAACAAGGTCAAGTGGGTTCGTATCGTGAAATAATAAGCCAGAGCGGATATGAGGGATACGCCTCGCCGTCCCTCTGTGAAATTGACGTTCCTCCCTCCTGTAGTGATGGTATCGACAACGATGGGGATGGCCTCCTTGACGCGAATGACCCAGGTTGTATATGCATGTGTCCTCTTGTCATTGACACATTAGGTCATGGATTCACTCTTTCTAGTGTGGCTAATGGAGTACTTTTTGATATGACCGGTAGGGGACTTCCGGTTCAAATTGCTTGGATCGAAAACGATGATGCATGGGTTGTTTTGGATCGCAATCACAATGGAACCATCGATGACGGCACCGAGCTCTTTGGCAACTTTACTCCGCAATCACCGACGCAGCATCCAAATGGATTCCGAGCCCTTGCGGAATACGATAAACGAGAAAAGGGGGCAATGATGACGAGACGATCGACTCCAACGATGCGATCTTTGCGCAACTCCGCTTGTGGAAGGATGTAAACCACAATGGTATTTCTGAGCCTGAGGAGTTATTCACGCTCCCGACTTTGGGAGTGGAGTCGATATCGCTTCATTACAAGTTCTCCAAATATGTCGATGATCACGGAAACCTTTTTCGGTACCGGGCAAAAGTGGACGACGCCACCCACTCCCGTGTCGGCCGATGGATCTATGACGTTTTCCTGGTCCATTGAATCACTTTCCATCAGGTCTGTGCCGGATGTACTGACGACCGATGGCACTCTCTTTACGGCAGCATGAAGGGAAGAGGGGGCATGTTGCCAAACCATGGTGTAAAATAGCCTCGCCTCATAGTCAGACGAAAAAGGGACTTACACCTCAAAGCCTTTCAACTTGACTGTGAAGAAACGGAAGGGTGAGTCCCTCTTGTGAGTACAGGACATTGGCCCGCTCTTAATCGGCTCATCCGGTTTGTCTTGGGTTTACTCGCAGTGTTCCACGAATTCGTTCTTATCATCATGCGGTCATGACTTTATAAGCTAGGCAGCATTTTGGTGATCATATAGTGCGCCGAAGCCAATCCCACAGACGCTGGCTACTCAAGTATAGTGTCCCTGTAGCCCATGTTTTCATTGGGGATAGCCGCGGCCTTAATTTGTCCCTCAAAATGACAAAGACGTAAGAAAGCCCTGCGTGAACCCAGTTTCCATTCGGGACTCTGTTGAGATTTATTTAAGAAGGATGGTCCGTATTCACAATCTTGAGGAAAGCAAGCCGGCAACGGCTTCAAGAAACTGCTGGTCGGAGCCTAGAAAGGCATTGGGCGCATCGCTGTCGATATCGATTTCACCAAAAATCTTCCCGTCGCGCTGGATGGGGACGACGATTTCGGACCGGGTTTCGAGCGAGCAGGCAAGATAGCGGGGGTCGGCATTTACGTCAGCAACGTTGACCGTTCTTTTTTCCGCCACGGCGGCTCCACAGATGCCCTTGCCGATCGGAATGCGAGTGTGCGGGGAGGGCTTGCCCAGATAGGTTTTTAGGACAAGCTCGTTCCCTTCCACCCAGTAGATCCCCACCCAGGTGTAGTGGGCAAAATTCTCCTTCAACAATCGAACTGTTTCATCCAGGACACGATCGTCACTGGCGTGGGAGGAAACCAGCGCTTCAATAGCTTCGAGAACGGGAGTAGAAGACGTCATCGTATTTTAGATTTCGGGTTGCGGAATGCGGAGTTCGGATTATGGAATCATTAATATCTGAGACTTGAAATTTCAGATCCATAATGGAAGTGACTTATCAAGATTGGATCCCTGGAAGGTCTTTGTCAAATTTCCACATTCCCCGATCCAGAATTCGCAATGAGTTAATCCACAATCCGAAATTGAAACGCGCCGCCGGCGCGCTTAGGCATTTTTTGCCCCTCAGCCGGGTTTGAAATCGGGGACGTTGTCGGCCTTGGTGAACACCGGGGCTGCCGGCTGATGGAGCTTCCCCGCAATGGACTTTGAAGTCTCAATCAATCCGGCCTTGTCGAAACCCACCAGGGTATGAAGGATCTTTCCATCGTGGTCAATCAGGAAGATCGATGGAACATTGGTGAGCCCGTACGCGCTCGAAACCTTGAACGGTTCTTCGTCGATGAGGACTGGAAAGGAGAGTTGATACTCTTCGGCGAACTGTTCCGCCTCGTGGGGCTCGTCCTGGGCGATTCCCAGAACTTCGAACGAAGAGCCGGCGTAAGCTTTCCCGATCCGTTCCAGAAAGGGAAAGGTGAGCTGGCACACCGGACAACTCTTCTTGTAAAACGCCGCGAGAACGAGTTTTGATTTTCGCTCGTCATCGAGGGTGTAATTTTTCCCGTCGATTCCCTCGAGCGAGAAATTTGGTGCCGTTTTACCTGGAGTTAGTGCAGGCATCTTGTAGAGACCTCGTGCGACTTGGATTGTAGGAACCGTTTGGTAATCCCTCGATTCTCATTTGAGGGTGAACGAAGTCAGACGTCGGAAGTCAGAGGTCAGAGAAGAGGTGCCAGGTGTCAGGGGGTTAAGTCCAAGGTCCAAAGTCCAAAGTTCAAGGTCCAAAGTCTGGAAACAGTTCAATATTCGAGGCTCAAGGGTCAAAGTCAAGTACACAAACCAGGATTTTCGCCTAATCACTCTTGTTCCCGACTTCCGACCTCTGATTTCTGACTTCCGGTCTCTGGCTTCCAGATTTTGATTTCCGACCTCCGACTTCTGTATCCTCTTGCGATCTAATTTCATTCCCGGCTAGCTGCGGGTGTGCTCAAAAAATGCCCACTTTCGATCCTCTGACACCCGACACCTGACACCCGGCACCTCTACTCTGACCTCCGACTTCTGACGTCTGACTTCATCTTCCTGAAGCGAGTAAATCGCATTCCTCACGACCCGCCATGCGCGCTCAAAAAATGCTCGGCATCGATCGCGGCCATGCAGCCCGAGCCGGCCGCGGTGATCGCCTGACGGTACACATGATCCTGCACGTCACCCGCCGCAAAGACGCCTTCGACGCTGGTCCGTGTGCCGCCGTCGCGGGTGACGATATAGCCGGCCGGGTCCATTTCCAGTTGTCCTTTGAAGAGCGTGGTATTCGGGTCGTGGCCGATGGCGACAAATAAACCGTGGCAATTCAGCACCGATTCTTCGCCCGTTTTCAAATTCTTCAGCTTGACCGCCTTGACTTCGCCGTCTTTGACATCCTGCACTTCCGACACGGTGGAATTCCAAATAAATTTGATTTTCTCATTCTTGAAGGCGCGATCCTGCATGACCTTTGAGGCGCGAAGGGAGTCACGCCGATGGATGAGGGTGACACGGGTGGCATATTTTGTGAGAAACATTCCCTCTTCAAGGGCGGAATCGCCCCCTCCGACCACCACGACTTCCTTGCCGCGATAGAAGAAACCGTCACAGGTGGCGCAGGTGGAAACCCCGTGTCCCATCAACTGCCGCTCGGATTCCAAACCGAGAAGTCGTGCCGATGCGCCCGTGGCAATGATGAGCGTCTCTGTTTGAATGACGCGGTCTTCATCCATGTGGATGGCGAATGGCCGGCGCGAGAGGTCGACCTTCGTGACGGCCCCCTGGATGATCTCGGCGCCGAACCGTTTGGCCTGCTCGCGCATGTCGTCCATTAATTGCGGCCCCATGATTCCATCGCGAAACCCGGGAAAGTTCTCCACCATCGTGGTCAGCATCAACTGTCCGCCGGCCTCATGGCCTTCCACCACCAGGGGGTTGAGATTCCCCCGTGCCGCATACACGGCAGCGGTGAGTCCCGCCGGACCTGATCCCATTATGAATACCTTCCTTACGTCCATGAACGCTCCCTGGCGTGCGTAATTTATTTACCAAACCCTCATCCGAGCGCCACCTTGATGTCGGAGCCGTCGACTTCCACGGGATAGGTGTCCATCATGACATTGGGGTTAAAAAGGGACCGTCCCGTGGTGACGTCGTATTGCCAGCCGTGCCACGGGCAGGTCACGATGTTGTCGTCCAACATTCCTTCTCCCAGGGGGCCGCCGCGATGTTTGCATACATTGTCGAGGGCATAATATTTTCCGTGGACGTTGAACAGAGCAATGACCTTTCCCTCCACCTCGATGGGTTTACCCGTGCCCTCTCGGATCTCCCCGGTGGATGCCACCTTGACAAAGGTTGCCATTGGAGCGGACCTCGCTTTCTCAGTTAAAGTCTAAGAATTAAAGCACGAGTGGATACGTCCTTGAACCAGTCCTTCACGACCGGGCGAACGGGAGGATTCAGAAAATTTGGCGCTCACCCGTTATGGTGGATATCCACTTCATCTTCATCTTCGTCGGTCGAATCAGAAAAATTAACGTAAATCAGCGAAAAGTGTCAAATGAAACTTCAAGGACATCACGCCGGCGGGCAGCAGCCCGGACCTCAATCGAGCCACGTGGATAGCACCCCCACCAGGACTCGGTTCAATCCAGGTTCAAAGCCATCTCACGCATTGCGCGATTTCTCCGGGTTCTACCAATCTTTACGTCGTGTCCTAATTTGCAATTTGTGAAGTGGGGTTTCTTGTTGTCTTCGTCGCTGATAGCTGTTCCGCTTCCTTTGGCCATATTTTAATATTTTCTGATGCCCCCGGAAAGTACGCAGAAGGAGTATGCCAAGGCAGGTCTCGCTGGGCCAGAAACGTATTGCTTTGCGAGGACGAGAGGGAGCACAATTGAATCGTTGTGAGGAGGGCGTGGAAGTTGAACCCCAACGCCGTTTGAGCAGCGAGCCGTTGGGGTGTAGACCACTTTTGATCACAGTGAATCGGGACACCTTCCAAGCATGGGAGCGATCGCAGAGAATGTCCTCTCAGGTTTCACTTGCTGAAGTGTACGCCAGCATTGATAATTGAATTGTCATTTTGTTGCAATGACTTGAATGTAATATATCATTGTGTAACTTATACGTTACAATAAAATATTGTACATTCCCATCATTCAAGGTACATATCATTGTTGCAAATCGTTGGAGGCGGTGTTACGCTTACGGGTGTGATTTAGAGATCACATCTTGGCGTGCCGATAATTACAGCGGAAGCCAACCCGAGGACGCTAAGGTACTATCAGACAGCGGACGGAATTGAACCGTTCCGAAGATGGATTCGCAAGCTGAAGGACGAGAGGGGGCGTGCCAAAATTCAAGTTCGGCTTGATCGTGTTGAGGACGGTAATTTCGGAGATTGTGGGCCAGAGGGCGAAGGCGTTAGCGCCCTCAGGATTGATTTTGGACCAGGTTACAGGGTCTATTTTGGGGAAGACGGTTATACTGTCGTCCTGTTACTGGGAGGAGATAAATCCAGCCAGGTAAGTGACATCAAGAAGGCCAGGGAATATTGGAGGGACTACAATGCCTAAGCGGACCGGTGACTATCACGCAGGCTTATTAGAAGAATTAAGAGACCCTCGAATGGCTGTCCAATATCTGAATGCCGCTCTTGAAGATTCGGAGGAAATGTTCTTAAAAGCTCTCCGCAACGTGGCGGAAGCAAACCAAATGGCAAAAGTTGCCGAGGAAGCAGGGGTTCAGAGAGAAAGTCTTTATCGAATGCTCTCCGAAACCGGGAATCCGACATATCACAGTTTTTCGGGAATTCTAAGGGCACTAAAATTACGATTCCAATTTGTGGCCACTCCACTAGTTGAACAACCCATTCCGGTCGGACAAACGACTGACTCTGAAGTTCTAAATGCAATCTTATCCGAAGAGGGCTTTCCGGAAAGGACAGATGTCGAGGCGCAATTTAGCACAATGGTTCTCCCCCTTGTCTTATCTTCGAACAGCCTTGTCTTTTCGCCTGACTGGTTCAAATCGAGCAATGTTTTCCAACTGATTTCGGCTTGGCGTCAGATTCCAACGACCAGAGAGGACGTCTTTACGCCACCGCCTCAAGAGCCAGCCCCATTGAATATCGCTGATTGGATTAATCCCACCGCAGAAGAGCCGATGGATTATCGGTCTTATCTCCCAATGTGATGGACTTACCAGGAAAGGAAGTCCTCTCAGGAGAAAATTTATGAGTGAAGAGAAATCTCCCGCCAGACCACCGTTAGAATTCGTGCGTTTGGAGAATTTTAAGTCAACATATTCCAACAACGTCCAGTTTGAGGTAACTTCAACAGACCTGAAGATTATTTTCGGTCAGTTCGATCAGCATACCAAGAAGGCGATCGTTGAGCAACAAGCTGCTGTAACTCTTTCCTGGATGCAGGTTAAGCTGTTAAGTTACTCTCTTCGCGTTAACCTCGCTTTTTATGAAATACTAAACGGAAAAATCAATATAACGAAGGACCTTCTGCCGCCGTTGCCTCCCCCGCTTCCTTCAGAACTGGAGAATAATCCGCAAGCGCAAGCAGGCTTGGAGGCTGTCCTCAAGGTGAGAGAAGAGTTCCTTTCCTCTTTGCAGTCCTAATCCGACAGTTCTGCTATTGCACCCTCACTTGCCCCAGTGAATCCTAATTAAGACAGTACAATTTCTGAAATCCGCTTGTCGGGGAAAAGAAGTTCGGGTATGATTTTTCGATTTGATGGGTTGAAAACTCGTTAGGCAGGGCAATCCGATGGGAGGCAGCGACCGCAAGCCCCGCAACCAGCTTCTCTCCCTTTCGTCGGTGGGGTTAATGTTCCCCATCTCGATTGCCATCGGGTATTACATCGGGAGTACCCTCGACAAATGGTTTCACACCGGCACCAAGATGATGATGCTGTTTGTCGTCTTTGGGATAATTGGCGCATTCCTTAATCTTTTTAAAGAAGTGAAGCGGTATAACCGGACCAATGAGTCGGACCGGAAGGACGAAACAGCTGACAAGGAAACCCATGCCTCCAGCGACAAATCATCAGGTCCATCTGCCTGATCCGGAATTCTTCATCCAGTTGGGTCAGAATTTCGTGGCATTGCTGGCGGCTTCGATGGCTGTCCTGGCCCTGAAATACAACGGTGCCGCGATATGGAGCCTGTTGATCGGTGCGGCTGTCTCCGCAGCCAATTTCTGGCTGCTCAGCCGCAGTATCCCCAAACTATTGCGCCCGGGGACTGCCGAGGGGCTCCCAGTGCAGACAAGCCGCGTCGCGCGGCGCGCGTTGATCGAGTTTGTCGCCCGATATGTGATCCTGGGTGGGGTCGCCTATCTCGCCGTTCGAAGTCACTCGGTGGACTTAATGGGGTTCGCGTGGGGCCTGTCTTTGCCCATCTTTGCCATCATGGTCCAGGGGATTCGCATGCTGTTCTCCCTTGAGCACGTGAAGTCGGCCTGAATCAAACTTCCCGGAGATTGAGTCTCAGTCATGGAAGAGAAACCGCTCCTGATTACGATGTGGGTGAACAAGATGCTGGGCCCGGCCGTAGCCCAGTTGCTGGCCCTTTTTGGAATTCACCATACCGGTCCGGCCCCGATCATCCCGGACCACGTTGTGATGAGCGTGTTGATTGTCCTGTTCATCGTGCTGCTTCTGGCCGTGGTTCGACGCACCTACACCATGGTTCCCGGAAAGACGCAACAGGTCCTCGAGATGTTGTACGAGTACTTGAAGAACCTGTTGGAGGAAAACATTGGACACAAAGGGGTGAAGTTTCTTCCGCTCATTGTCACGCTCGCCCTGTTCATCTTCACCAGTAACATGGCCGGCCTGATCCCCGGCCTGAAATCCCCCACGTCCAACTTAAACGTCACGGTCGCCTGCGCGCTGATCGTCTTCCTCTATTACAATTTCCAGGGACTGAGAGAGCATGGAGTCTTGAATTACTTGAAACACTTTTGCGGCCCGGTCTGGTGGCTGGCGCCGTTGATGTTTCCCGTCGAAATCGTGAGCCATCTCGCCCGCCCGCTCTCACTCAGTGTCCGCTTGTTCGGCAATATCTTTGGCGAGGACATGATCGTGCTGGTCTTCTTCGCCCTGGCGCCATTGTTCGTTCCTCTCCCCATCATGGCGCTTCAAATCGTCACCGCGATCGTCCAGACCCTTGTGTTTGTTCTTCTCACGACCATGTACCTGGCCGGAGCAGTCGAAAGCGAGGAGCACGAGCACTAAGAGCATTGGATGAATCCATTAGGAGGCCAGGAAACCGGGAGGAGTAAACGCTGAAGCGGCTTGGGAAAACCTGCCGGGACCAATAAGTTGACTGCAAGACCAGCCTCTTGGTTTCCTGGCTTCCTAATCAAGAGTTTTGAAGGTCAAGTTTTACCAGCGTGAGGCGGACGGCAAGAGGGGTGTTCCGCAACCACCCACTGGTAAATGTTCATAATCCGGGGAGACTCCGCAAGGCGGTTCCCCCCTCACAGAAAAAGGAGAGTCAACGAATGAAGAAAGCTATTCTGATTGCATTGCTGTTGTTGCTCGCCACCACGGTAATGTTCGCCCAGGAGCCTGCCAAGACAAAAACGACGTTCGGGGAATACGGGGGTGTGATCACGGGCGGATTTGCATTGGCCATTGCGGCGGCGGCGTGTGGATTGGCTCAAGGCAAGGCTGTGACCTCGGCGTGTGAGGGGGTGGCTCGCAACCCCGGCGCCGCCAAGACCATCCAGCTGTTCCTGATTCTTGGTCTCGCGTTTATTGAATCGCTGGTACTTTATGTACTGTTGATTGCATTTCAAGCGCTCGGCAAGTAGTCGCGTCAGTCGATGTAGACCTAGGCGAAAGTTTGATTAAAGGAAGCCCGGAAACGAGCTTCCTTTTTTTATCCGAGTTGAGAAGTCCAAGGACTTCTGAATCAATACCCACCCCCACCTGTCCCATTTTGTCCATCGCTGTCCCATTTTTACCTAATTATTTAGATATTGCAGTCTGATAACCCTTATTTATTATATTTATATTATTGTAAATAAATAGCTTATATATTATTGAGACTTGCTGTCGGGGTTTGGAAGCGCAGATGCTTTTCAATAAGTTAGGCTTTTGCGGGTGTTTGTGTGCATTAACTTGTATTTGATTTTCAATCAAAGAGTGTGGCTAATCCCGGAGCACTTCGGTCGTTTCCAGCCGAGCGGATCATGACCAGTTTGCAACAGCAAGTCATCTGAGTTCATCAAATCCTGGAGTGCTTGGGGGAACGCACGAGGGTAGTCAGGAGTATGGCAATGGATGTCAACAATCCCAAGACGATCTTAATCGCGGATGACGACAGCACGACTCGTGATTTGCTGCGCGAGGTGTTTGAGGAGCAGCGTTACGTGGTTTTTACGGTGAACGACGGCCGTCAGGCTGCGGAATGGTTGGAACGGGAGATCCCATGCCATGTGCTCCTGGCTGACTTGCGAATGCCTTACGTGAGTGGCCTGCAACTGATCCAGGGAGTCAAGAAGACCCATCCTCAGGTCCGTTGTGTGCTGATTACGACTTGTATTGACAGCGAATTGCTCGCGCAGGCCGAAGCCGCTGGAATCGCGCAGGTCTTTGAGAAACCGGTGAAAGTCCAGCAGCTGCTGGATTGTGTGGAGGGGTTGGTCGCGACTCGGCCGCAGCCAACTTCTGTGAATACAAATCCCGTCCCACCGCCATGAAGTGTCACGCGGGACCCTGAAATGGATCACTGATAGATCCAGACAAACGCGGCCAAGCTCAGCCAGATGGCAGGAGGAGAAACCAATGACGATCGAAGAAAGAGTGATCAATGTGATCACGAGAGAGCAGCACCTCGATGCGGGGAAATGCACGATGGATTCCACCTTTCAGGAATTGGGCATTGACTCGCTCGATGGGGTGAACATCATGTTTGCTTTGGAAGAGGAATTCAACATCTCAATCCCCGACTCCATTGCCCGGCAGATGAAGGGCGTGCGGCAGGTGGTTGACGATTTGACCCGCTTCATGGAGGATCCCGAGACCTTCAAGGCCCAGCTGGTGACGAGCGCCATGCCGCTCGAAACCGTTCCCGGAAAGCCCGCGGGAGGCGTCCAGTGAGAAGAGTGGTCGTGACCGGGCTGGGAGTGATTTCAGCCGTCGGACACTCGGTGGAGGATTTTTTTCACGCCCTCGTGGCGGGGGAATCCGGAGTCGGCTACATCACTCAGATCGACAACTCCCCCCTGACCGTAAAGATTGCGGCCGAAGTGAAGCACTACGACCCCAATCGCTATTTTTCCCTCAAACGCCAGGATTACCTCGATCGCTTCGCGCAATTCGCCATTATTGCGGCCACCCAGGCGCTTGAGGATTCCGGGTTCACCCCGAGTGAGGCGGAGAAGTTGCGCCTCGGGGCGTGCGTCGGGACCGGCATGGGGGGGGCCGAAACGCTGGACAATGGTTTTCGACAGCTATACAAAAACAATGCCCAGCGGATGCATCCGTTCACGATTCCCAAACTCATGCACAATGCGGCCGCCAGCCATATTTCGATGGAGTTCGGCTGCAAGGGACCCTCGTTGAGTTTTACAACGGCGTGTTCCTCGGCCGCCAATGCCATCGGTGAGGGATTCCGTCTGATCAAGTATGGCCAGGCGGACACCATTCTGGCCGGCGGTGCAGAGGCTCCAATCGCCTACGGAATCCTCCGTGCCTGGGAAGCGATGCGCGTCATGGCATTGGGAAATGGCGATCCAAAACGGGCTTGCCGGCCATTTAGCCGGGACCGGGAAGGGCTCGTCCTGGGTGAAGGGGCAGGAATCCTCTTGCTGGAGGAATTGGAGCATGCCAGGACTCGTGGAGCCAAAATCTACGCCGAGATTTCCGGTTATGGGATGACTTCGGATGCCGATCATCTCACCCACCCCACCAGCGAAGGCCCGTCCCGGGCGATGCAGTTGGCCCTGGAGGAAGCACGGTTGAACCCGGAGGAGATCGATTATATTAACGCCCACGGTACCGCCACCCCGACCAATGACGTCAATGAAACACGGGCGATCAAAGTGGTTTTCGGGAGCAAGCCGAACCTGGTGGTGACCTCGACGAAGTCGATGCATGGCCATGCCATGGGGGCGACCGGCGCGATCGAGATGATCGTCACGGTGCTGGCAATCCATCGGGGTCTGATCCCGCCCACGGCAAATTACTCTGTCCCGGATCCTGAATGTGATCTGGATTACTCTCCCAACCAGGCCCGCGAGAGGACCGTGAGGGCAGCCATCTCCAATTCGTTCGCCTTTGGCGGACTTAATGCCGTCCTGCTCGCGAAGAAGGTTGATTTTGCCGCCGATCGGATTTCGTAGGGTTTCACGCGATCATTCACCATCGGCCCTAACGAAGACCCGCACACCCTGGAGAAGAGTCTCGCCTGTTCGGTCGGGACTCTCCCGTCAAAAGGTCCTGATTCCGGTTCGACGATTCACCCGTTTTGGAGGAGCAAGGTCGAGGTTCGTTGCTTGAGTTATGCTAGATCATCCTTGGACAGTCGAGACTCTGGTTGAGGGAGGGGCGCTCCAGGCGAGTGTCGCACTGGTTCGAAATGCTGAGGAGGTCCTGCTGATCGACAGCGGCTATCCCCGGCAGGAAAGACAGTTGCTGGATGCGCTGGCACAGCGCGGCCTGACGGCCCGGTCCGTCACCCATGTGGTGAATACGCATTTGCATTTTGATCATTCCCACAACAACTGCCTTTTTTCCCGGGCCAGGATCGTGTTTTCGCGGCGGGAGTTTGAATGGATGACCGATTTGTGTGAACATGTGACCAGCGATTCGTTGACCCTGGAACAGCTCTACAAATACTATCCGGAGCTGAAATCCTTCGAAGATGACCCCAGGGTGGTATGGGGGATGGTGAAGTTAGTACAGCGGTTCTGGTCGGTGGAGCGCCTGGGGCGCCGTGAGCAATTCCTCTGGCTGGAAGAATGGGCTCCCCCTGATGGCATGAAGGCGATTCACACGCCGGGGCATGTCCCGTTTCATCACTCCTTTTCCTTTGAGACCCGAGAGGGAGCAGTGCTCGTGGCCGGAGACGCGATGGTGACCCGAAGCGATGCCGATCAGAATTCGATGACATTTCCGCCCACGCGCCGTGCCGAGTACGAAGAGACCAAAAGGAAACTTCTGGAATTTGAGGGGACGATCGTTCCCGGCCATGACTCGTTGTTTACTTTGACGGCGTTGAATCCTGGGGAATCCACAGCACAGGAGAGTACCACATGAAAACGCCTTCGGCTGCCCTGCCTTGCTGGACCCAATCCCTGGGGATGTTTTGAGGGGTTGATGGGGGAAGAGAAAAGAAACAATGGCGATCTTGACCGCGGTCAGTGAGTTTGTTGAAGAGCGCATTGTGAACCGCAGGCCTTCCGTGGCTTTGCAGATTGGCACCCATCTGCCCATGTGGTTCATCGACCAGGTCAAGTCGTCCCGCTTTCAGTCCATCATCCGTTATGCCGCCGAGAAATCACCTTTTTATCGGCGCAAATTCCGGGAGTTGGGGGTCGACCCGCGGCACGTCAAAACGCCTTCCGATTTGAAAGACTTCTTCACCACCTCCGAAGACCTTCGCTCTCATCCGGTCGAAGAGTTTATTTGCGGAGCACCGCAGATCGCCTTTGAAACGACCGGCACCACCTCAGCCCGCAACAAAAAGGTCTTTTTTGGAGTGCAGGAGATGGAGTCGATGGCACGTTACGGGGCGATTGCATTGACCCACCTCGGGCTGACAGCGTCGGATCGCGTCGTAAGTGCGTTCGATCATTCCTTCTGGGTTTCCGGCCCCCTGGCCCGCGAAATCACCCGGCTGATCGGTTGTCTTCACGTCGAAGCAGGCAAGATCGAGCCGGGGGAGTTTTACGGGCGGGCCGCGGAATACAAATTCAATGTCATCATCGCGGAGCCCTCCTGGCTGTTGCGAGTGAGCGAAATTGCCAGCGCCCGCGGGACCTGGCCGATGAAGTTGTTGCTGGTGGGCGGTGAGAATATGACCGAACAGACGCGCCGCTACATCGAGGATGTCTGGCAGGTGGACCTGATCATGGAATACGGGCAGACGGAATCGTTCGGCGCCATCGGGGTCGAGTGCCACCGGAAGGACGGTTATCACCTGAATGAACTGAATTTTCTTTTTGAGATCGACCAGCCGGATCCCGACGGGTATGGGGAGCTGGTTTACACGACGTTGACTCGCAAGGTGATGCCCCTTGTTCGTTATCGCGCCGCGGATATGACCCGGCTGATCGATGCCCCGTGCCCTTGCGGATTGCCCATGCGTCGCATCGCCAAAATCCGGTCGCGAAAGGACGAGATGGTTGTCTGTGGCATGGGAAATATTTCCCCATGGATCTTTGAGACAACACTGCGGGGGGTGAATGGCATCAGTCCCGATTGGCAGATTCTCGTGACTCGGCCCGCCCATAAGGACCATGTCGAGTTTCAACTCGAGCTGACTAACGGAGAGGATCCGGGGCTGGTGACCGAATCGATCCGACAGAGTCTCCGGTCGCAGTTCTCCGACTTTTGGAAGAACTACGAGATGGGCCTGTACGAGCTTGATTTCAAATTCGGGGCCCGGGGTTCGTTGCGACAGGGCCGGAAGTTGCTTCGCCTTGTGGATCAACGCCGTGGACTGGTGGATTCCCGGTGAAAATCTGTCTCGGTTCCGTGCGAGTGAACCCAGAATATAATAGAAAAGTTGAGTGTTCTCGATGAGTTTCAAAAAACGATGTGGAGCGGGGGCGGTAATTGTCCTCGTGTGTTTCTTCTCCTTTGGGGCGAATCATTACGCGGGATCCATCGTAATCCAGGAACCCGCCGTCCGGCAGCTGCTGAAAAGCGGGATGGACGCCCTGTTCAACCTCGATTATGCGAAAGCGTGGGATGATTTCCAGAAGGTCAAGCAGTTGAAGCCCGACACCCCGTTGGGAGAAATTTTTGAATCGGAATTTTACTGGTGGAAGATCTTCAATACCACGGGTGATTTTTACAACCTGGACTACATCGATTCCCTGAAAACAAAACAGTCGGATTTCGATGGTCAGTTTATCAACACGATGGAAAAGACTTTCACCAAGGCCGATGCCTATCTCAAGACCCATCCCCAGGATGCCGAGGCCTATTTTCATGTGGGCATGGCGAATGCCCTGCGATCTCGTTTGGAGGCGGGTCGGGACCACACCCTCGCGGTGGTCAAGTACGTGAAAAAATCCCGCGAGTATCTCGACCGCTGCGTGTTGCTGGATCCGAACTTCAAGGATGCCTTGCTGGGACTGGGAGCATATAACTATTACGTTGAAGAGTATGGCGGCTTTTACAAACCCTTGCGCTTTCTGATTCGCCTTCCGGCGGGTGACCGGCAGCGGGGAATTCAGCAGCTCGAGGAGGCGTCGCAGCAGGATGGGTTCATCTCCACCGAAGCCAAGTTCTTCCTGGTGTCCATCTACCTCCGGGATTCCCAGAAACGGTATGCAGACGCGGAGCGGATGCTGCATGATCTGACAGAGAAATATCCCAACAACCCGATCTTCCGGTTTGCGCTCGGACATGCGCAGATGATGCAACACCAGTATGACTCGGCGCGCGAGAATTTCAAGAAAGTGGCTGCACATCGCGAGACACCGGGGTTGGGAGATCTGGCGATCCAGGTGAAAAAGGAGTTGGAGTCGCTCAACACGAAAGGCTCCAGTCTGGGCACAGCCATGAGCGAGGAGTCGGGCGGTTCCCGGTAAAGCGCCGGGATAAAGGTGCGAAGACAGGGAATTCCTGCTCCGAGTTTGGTTGAGAGAATAGGGTGAAGGTGAAATGGCACGCAAGCGAATTCTGATCCTGACACTTTCGTTCGGCACCGGCCATGTCGTGGCCTCTGAGGCCATTGCTCAAGCCATCCGCCTGCTCGATCGGGCCGCCGAGGTCCGCACGATCGACTGCATTCAGCTTGCCACCTGGTGGTTTCGCGCGGCTTACGTCTGGACATACTGGATGATGATCCGGTTTGCACCCTCTCTTTGGATCCGTTTGTTCAGGGCAAGGCAAACCCGGATGCATCAGCAGACGGCGCCCGGCTGGATCTTCCGCCTGGGGTGCCGCCGTGTGTTCCAGCAAATACGAGCATGGAAACCTGATGTCCTTGTGGCGACCGAAGTGGGGGCTTGTGAGATCGCTTCGCTCGCCAAGCGTCATCAGGGGTTAACCATACCGCTCTTAGCCGTGGCCACCGACCACGAATCCGAGCCTGTGTGGTTGAAAGAGGAAGTCGATCAGTATTTTGTGCCGACGCCGGGAGTTGCCGAGCAACTGAACCGGTGGGGCGTGGATCGACAAAAAATTTCGGTGAGTGGTATCCCGGTTCACAGCAAGTTTTTCAGGGGGACGGCCGACGGCGAGATCCGGGATAAATTGAAATTTCCGAACGATCGACCCCTGGTCCTCATCATGGGGGGCGGGATGGGGCCGCTCAGAATGGATCAGATCGTCCGTGAGCTTTCGACTTTGCCCCGGGCCCTCTCTTTTGTGGCGGTCACGGGACTGAACGCCAAAATGCAAAAGCGGCTGGGGCAGTTGAAGTCGCAAATGCCGCCGGACAAATCCCTCACAATCCACGGATGGGTCGAGAATGTGGATGAATTGATGCGCGCGGCGGATGTGCTGGTGACCAAGCCCGGCGGAATCACGCTGACGGAGGCTTGCTCGGTGGGGGTGCCCATGGTCTGCGTCAATCCTATTCCGGGGCCGGAGCAGACTCATTGCCGCTTGATTGAAGAGGAACATCTGGGTGTGGTGGCCCGCAGCGTCAATGAAGTGTGTGCCAAGGTGGAAGAGATCATCGATGGCGGCAAGCCCTGGGCGAGCCGGCCCTCTCCGGGATGGTTGAAGCGCGACGCGGCAAAGCAGATTGCAGGGAGCGCACTCGAAGGTGTTTGGCCCCCCCGCACTCAAGAAGGGAATGTCTACTACGCGCCGCCTGCGGGCCCAGGTGCTGTTCCCGGCAAAAAAGCGCCCGTGCTGCTCCAGCCATTGGAAACGGAGTAATGGTCTCAATGAAGCCCATTGTATTTTGCGATTTCGACGGTACCATTACGCTCGAAGATACCACCGACTTGATCTTGGAATCGTTTGCAGATCCCGCCTGGCGAGCGGTGGAGGAGCGGTGGCTGGCCGGGAAGATCGGATCGCGCGAGTGTTTGCAGGAGCAGATGTCACTGGTCCGGGCCGGTGAAAAGGAGCTTGGAGAACTCGTGGACTCCGTTCCGGTGGATCCCCATTTCCTTGAATTCGCCGGGGAGTGGGTGGCCCGCGGGTTCCCGTTCTATATCCTCAGCGATGGGTTCGACTGGGTCATCCGGCGCACCCTCTCGCGGCCGGAATTGAACGGGAAGGGAATCGTCGAGAGGTTTCGAATCTTTGCTAGTCAACTCGAGATTCGTGAACAAGGCATGAAGACCACCTTTCCCCACGGCTCCGTCCAATGTACCCACGGCTGCGCGACCTGCAAACCGCAACTCATGCAGAGCGAGGGCCAAGGTTGTTCACCCCTCATCTTCATCGGCGATGGGGTCTCCGACCAGCGGGCGGTAGCGTGCGCCGACTTGGTCTTTGCGCGAAAATCCAAATCCCTCTCACAATTCTGCACGGAACGGAAAATTCCTCATATCCCCTTTCAGGATTTCGGGGAAGTGCAGCGGGAACTGTGGCAGCAATTGACTGCCCTGGCCGCCGGAGACACCAGCGCGGCCAACCCCCTCATTCTCTCTTACGAAACGGAGTCGTGATCTGTGACCATCGAATCTCCCTCTCAGAATCGCCGTATCGACGAGCAGGAACTCCTGGAACGCGAACGCGAATACTGCTCCTTCGGGGATACCGTTCATTATTTGGAGCCCCCCAAGGTGTTTGTTCGGAGCGAGGGTTGTTTTCTATACGATGCCGAAGCCACCCCGTATATGGATTTGCAGATGTGGTATTCAGCGGCGAGTTTCGGATACGGAAACCCGCGTCTGAACGCTGCCCTCAAACGGCAACTGGATCAACTCCCGCAATTGGCCTGTCAATACCTGCATGAGGAAAAGGTGGAACTGGCCGCGAAGATCGCGGAGCGGTGCGAGCAGGCGTTCGGGATCAAGGGCCGTGTTCACTTCAACGTGGGGGGGGCCCAGGCGATCGAGGATTCTCTCAAGATCGTTCGCAATTACACGAAGAAGAATTTGATGTTCGCCTTCATGGGCGGCTACCACGGACGAACGCTGGGGGCAACCGCCATCACCTCCAGCTACCGGTACCGGCGTCGATATGGTCATTTCTCCGAACGGGCTCAGTTCATCCCCTTTCCATACTGCTATCGGTGTTTCTACGGGTTGAAACGAGAGAGCTGCGAGCTGTATTGCTTCAACCAGTTCGAAAAACTGTTTGAAAGCGAATACTACGGCGTGTGGGATGCCAAGGCGAAGGAATGCGAATACGGGGCCTTCTACATCGAGGCCATGCAGGGGACCGGCGGTTATGCCGTTCCTCCGAAGGAATATTTCCAGCAGCTCGAACGGGTTTGCCGCGAGCGGAAGCTGCTCATTGTGGACGACGAAATCCAGATGGGCTTCTACCGGACCGGGAAGTTCTGGGCAATTGAGAACCTGGGAATTAAGCCTGACATCATTGTTTTTGGAAAGGCGCTGACGAACGGGTTAAACCCGCTCTCGGGGATCTGGGCGCGGGAAGAGCTGATCACTCCGGAGCTGTTTCCTCCGGGGTCAACACACTCCACCTTCTCCTCCAATACCCTGGGCACGGCGGTGGCGCTCGAGGCCCTGAAGATGATGGAGGAAACGGACTATGAGGCGCTGACCTTGGAGAAGGGCGCGCGCCTTCTGGAAGGGCTTCGTGACCTTCAGCGGAAGCATAAGGAGGTCATCGGCGAGGTCAACGGCATGGGTATGGCGCTCCGCATGGAAATCACACGGGCGGATGGAATTACTCCCGACCGTGCCATGTGCGATAAGATTTTTGCGGAAGGGATACAGGGGCGCCTGGAGCTTAACGGCAGGAAATACGGTCTTGTGCTCGACGTGGGCGGCTATTACAAAAATGTTTTCACGATCGCGCCGAGCTTTACTATGACGGATGAGGAGATCAATCTCGCCCTGGCGCTCTTCGACCAGTTGATCGACCGCTGCAAGAAGATGTAAATTCATTATGCCCCGTCTGACCCTCGCCGAAATTCAGCAGTTACTCCCGCATCGGTCTCCTTTCCTTTTCGTCGATGAAATTGAGGACTACGAGTTGGGAATTCGGATTATTGGACGGAAGAGATTTTCAGCGGATGACTTTTTCCTGCAGTCCGGCCTCGAATTTGTTCCGGAGACCCTCTTGATTGAAACTGCCGCTCAAGTCGGAGCGCTGTTGATCTTGAAAGATCCGGCTTACAGCGACAAGATTCCTTACTTCATGTCGGTCGAAGGGATGACGTTTCATCGCCGCATCCGGGTGGGTGAAACCGTTCGCGTCGTCGGAACAATTGAAAGGATCCGAGGTGCATTTGGTATTTTGAGCGGGCAGGCATGGGTCGGTGAGGAGCATGTGGCCGAGGGGACCATGCGGGTTGCGCTCGCCGATCGTTCCTCAGCTGCAGCAGACCGCTCCCCGATATGAAACCCATTTCGATGTTTTTTGAGGCGGACCCATCAAACAAGCCGGCCCGAGCCTTCTCTCGGGGCGCCTGTTGCGTGGTGCTTGCCTCCGTCCTCCTGGCAGGGGGTCTCTCGCCCATCAGCGGGGCACAATCGTTACCTGCGGGCACCGTTCCTCAAATGGATCCGCCTACCCCTGCCTCCTGCGGCTCCGGCCTGAAGCTCTATGACTCCCCCTTCTTCAAGATCTGTTACCCGAGGCGATGGCACGTCATCCGCGGCTATGGGGTAAACTATGCCTGGTGGGTGTTTTCAAAGCGCAAACGCGGGGAGCAATTCGACATCCCTTACATTCGCGTCATCATTGCCAAAGGGATTGCAGAACCGCACCTCGCCAAGCAAACCGACTCCACCGTCCTGGGCGAGCGAACCTATGTCAAGACCACCAACGAATTCAGGGAAGTGACCGGCAAGAAATTGAATGGCCGGTATTGGCGCGAGATCGCTGTCGGTCCGGAATTCGACATCCTCGCCTGGTATGAGCAGATCAAGATGAAGAACTTGAAACTGTTTGAACGGGCGCTGGATTCGTTTTGGGTGCCTCCCCCGCCGCGGGTTCGACCCAAGCCGGAGAAGTAGGTGGTAGGGAATAGGTGGTAGGTGATAGGTAATAGGTGACTAGGGGCCAGAAGTTAGAAACCACAGCCGAGGTGCCAGGGATGCTAAGGTTCGATGACCACGTGTATCGTCTCGGTCACTTGAACGAAGGCAAAGAAGTTTCGTCCCGCAACTCACTTCAAGGCTACTGTCCCCTGACCACTACCAGCTATTACCTATCACCTACCACCTATTCCCTACTCCCTCTCCGCTGGGCTGCGGCACCTGTGCTAAAATGCATCTCCACTTATGTTCGAATCCGTCACCATCCGTGATCTCGTGATCCGGCCTGCCCTCTACCTGGCGCCGATGTCCGGCGTGACCGACACGGTGTTCCGCCGGCTCATCCGAAGAGTGGGGGGCTGCGGGATGGTCGTCTCGGAATTCACTTCCAGCGAGGGACTTTCACGCCAGGCCCAAAGGTCCCTGGCACAGCTGGAATTTAGTCACGAGGAACATCCGATTGTCGGCCAGATCTTCGGAGCGAATCCTGACCGCCTGGCGGAAGCCACCGAGATCGTCGACGAGTTGGGCTACGATGTGGTCGACCTCAACCTGGGTTGTCCAGCCAAGAAGGTCATCAAGTGCGGCGGCTCCGGTTTGCTCCGTGACCTTCCTCTGCTGCATACCATCCTCCGCCGCATGCGGGCGGCCACGAAGAAACCCTTCACGATCAAGATTCGTGCGGGGTGGGACGAAAAGGAAATCGTGGCGTGCGACGTGGCGCGGATGGCAGAGGCCAATGGCGTCGAGGCGATGGTCGTTCATCCTCGGACCCGTTTGCAGGGTTACAGTGGCAATGCCAATTGGGACATCATTCGGGACGTGAAACAGGCCGTCAAGATTCCGGTCATCGGCAATGGGGATGTCCGCACCGTTGAAGATGCCATGCGGCTCAAGCAGCATACCGGTTGTGATGCCGTCATGATTGGACGCGGGATCATGTCGAACCCGTGGCTGTTTCGCCAGATCGCCGAGTTCGATGCGGGGCGGCCCGTGCCGGAAGTGACCATGGGCGACCGGCATCGGTTGATCAAAGACTATTTTCAATTGCTGGTCGAAGAGCGTCCCCACGGCGCGATTGGCAAGATGAAACAGTTCGCCTGCCACATTACGACCTCGATCCCCCACGGGAAAGAACTGCGCGAGACCATTCATCATTCCCAGACCACGCAGGAAATCCTGGAGCGCGTGGACCGGTTTTTTGAGAAGGATACCGAAATCGTGAAACGCGAGACGGTCCATTTCGGGGCCGACTCTTCCGTAATCTGGCCGGTGTAAGCTTCCAGCAAATTTTAGACGCGGATGCCGTGGATGACACCCGACCCATCCAGCCTCAGGGTACGGGGCTACCCTGATCCAATTGGCTGGACGCAAATCAGGCAAAGGCCTCCGGGCTGGGAGTCCTGACCTTCCCGCCTTAACTTCTTTTGGCTTCGCCCACAAACCGCTTGAAGATTGCCTGGGAGAGGGGATCCCGCTCAAAGTTCTTTTCAGGATGCCATTGCGTGCCGAGCACGAAGTGCCGATCCGATTGGAGTTCCACCCCTTCAATAATTCCATCCGGGGCCCGCGCGGTAATCGTCAGGCCACGCGCCAGCTTATCAATGGCTTGATGGTGGGAACTGTTAACGCGGACGCTTTTCTTCTTTCCATTCAGTTCGAACAGGAGGGAATTGGGTTCCACGGAGATGAGGTGAGCACAGAAGTTTTCAGGATTCTTTTTCGTCGGTTTCGCCTTCGAGAGCGAATGATCCATGGCATGGGGCCACTCGCTGGGAATGTCCTGAACGAGGGTCCCGCCGAGAAAGACATTGAGAGACTGGATTCCAAAGCAGATCGCGAGGACCGGGATGTGTCGCCGGAAGGCCTCTTCAAGGAGGAGAAAATCGGTTTCATCCCGGGCGGAGTGGATCTCGTCGCATTGCGGGTGTTTGCGCGCCCCGTAGCGGCGGGGATCGACGTCGCTCCCGCTGCCCGATAAGACGACGGCGTCGAAGGTATTCACCAAATTTTGAATGAAGCCTTTATCCGGAATCAGGGGAACCAGCGACGGGGCGCCGCCCGCCGCTTCAATCGCCTCGCTGTAATTCGTCTGCAGATAGTATTTTTGCTGTGCCGGGTCCAGGCGCATGGAGATTCCGATGAGAGGACGCATTTTCGGAAGTTTCTTCAGTTCATTCATTGGTCCGATTCCACCCAATCTATACATCTATACTCCCCCTTGAGAGTAATCCCCCGGACCTGCCTCTATCAAGCACTCTCTCGGGAAGGGCTTCCGGAATTCTTAGAACTATGGAGAATTCTAAATCATCCCTCACGCTTTACGAAGTCTCGTACAATGATGTCACGCGTGAGCTGGGCAAGCTCTTCAATATTCTTGGCCGTGTAAGGTGACACGTCGATGGGATCATGAATGATCATTTCCACGTGGCCGGGGTGCAAATGCCAGGAGTTTTTCTTCAGCACGGCCCTCGTGCCATTGAGGGTGATGGGAACGATGGGAACGCCGGCACGGGTGGCCAGGAGAAAGCTCCCGCCCTTGAACTCATGGATAGCCCCATCGATGGAACGCGTTCCTTCGGGAAAAACAATCAACGATGTTCCCGACTTGACTCGCTCGGCCGCCTCGTAGAGACTCTTGAGCCCCGATTTCGAGCTGGAGCGATCAATCGGAATGTGGCCCGACCGTTTCAAATGCCAGCCCAGAAAGGGAACTGAAAACAGCGACTTCTTGGCCATGATGCGAAAATTCACTGGCAGGTGTGCAAACAGCGTCGGAATATCAATATAGCTCTGGTGATTGGCCACGTAGAGGTAGGTTCTCGACCGGTTGATCTTTTCAAGCCCTCGGACCCGGACACGCGCCAGCACGGACCACAGGAGGAGTTGGGCCCATATCCGCGCACACCCGTGCTGCAGTCGGCCGGTGTGATCGAGCAAGGACGCCACGAGCGACAGCGTCCCCATGAGAATGGTGTTCAGATAAATGAGCGGAATGGTGATGAGCAGGGAGCGGACGTAACTGAGCGCATTGTAGGTCTTCTTGAACATGGGCAAGGACGAAGTGGCGCGCGGGGCCGATGGAGCCACTGGATTCTATCGGAGGTCGGCGAGAAAGGCAATTTGCAGTCGAATGTGAGTTTTGGTAGAGTCTAAAAATACCATGATCGACAACAAGTCCATTGGGCGGATTTTTAACGAGATTGCCGACCTCCTCGAAATCAAGGGGGATAACCCGTTCCGTATCCGTTCCTACCGGAATGCTGCCACCGTCATCGAGACTTTCGGCGAGAGCTTCGAAAAGCTGGTCCGGGAAGGAACTGTGGATTTGCAGTCCATCTCCGGCATCGGCGAGGCGATCAGCGGGAAAATCAAGGAAATCGTCGAAACGGGTGACTGTAAGGCCCACCGCGATTTATTGAAGGAGATTCCTCCGACCCTGCTTGAGATCATGCAACTGCAAGGAGTTGGTCCCAAGACCACTGCCATGCTGTGGAAGAAGATGGGAGTGACGACGGTTGAGGGGGTCGAGCAGTTGGCTGCCGCGGGAAGGCTGCGAGATCTGGCGGGCCTGGGTGAAAAGAGTGAACAAAAGATTCTGCAGTCGATCCAAAACCGAAAGAAAGTTTCCGGGAGGCATCTGCTGGGAGACGCAGAACAAGCGGCCCATCAGATTCTTGATTATCTGCATGCCGGGTCGCCTGAGAAGGCGAAACGAGCGAAAACAGCTCGCCAGAAGGCATCCTCCTTTGTCGCGATCCCGGCGGGCTCTCTCCGCCGTGGACGCGAGACGATCGGCGATGTCGACATCCTGGTGGCCGGAAAGAACTGCGAGGCTATCATCGACCGGTTTACCCAATTCCCCGAGGTGGAATCGGTGTTGGCGCATGGGGACACCAAGGGGTCGATTCAGCTGAAGAGTGGGTTGCAGATCGACTTGCGCGTTGTCGAGGAGAAGTCATTCGGCGCGGCGCTGCAATACTTCACCGGTTCCAAGGAGCACAGTGTCGCGCTCCGGTCGCGGGCCCTGAAGATGGGCTATACCATCAATGAGTACGGCTTGTTTAAGGTCGACAAGCAGGGGGAGAAGGAAAAATGGGTGGCAGGGCGCACTGAGGAAGAGATTTACGAGCGGCTGAAGTTACAATTCATTCCTCCGGAACTCCGGGAAAACCGGGGGGAGATCGAAGTAGCCGAGAAACACGCGATCCCTTCGTTGGTCGAACAGAAAAACATCCGGGGCGATCTGCACATGCACACCACCGAGACCGACGGCAAGGCCACGCTTCCGGAGATGGTGGAGGCGGCCCGGGCCCGCGGGCTGGAGTATGTCGCCATCACCGACCATACGAAATCGACCCGCGTCGCCAACGGAATGGATGAGAAAAGGCTGGAAAATCAGATCCAGACGATTGAAAAGCTGAAACGCAAAACCACCGGGATCACCCTTCTCAAGGGGACGGAGTGTGACATCCTGGCCGACGGAACGCTTGACCTTTCCGATACCGTTCTCGAACAACTTGATCTTGTGGTCGTGTCCATCCACTCCCATTTTAATCAATCGCCCCAGGAAATCATGGACCGGTTGGAACGCGCTTTTTCCAATCCGCACGTGAAGATTTTTGCCCATCCGACCGGGCGCATGTTGTTTCACAGGCCCCCCTATGCGGTGGATATAGAAAAGTTGTTTGCCCTCGCCAAGAAACATAAAGTGTGCCTGGAGTTGAACTCCCAACCGGAGCGGCTGGATCTCAACGATGTCCACTTGCGGATGGCCCGGGACCAGGGGGTGCCCATCGTCATTTCCACCGATTCACACGACACGTCCCAACTGGATCATATGAAATATGGCGTGTTGACCGCCCGGCGCGGCTGGCTGGAACCGCGCCATGTCGCCAACACCCTGCCCGTGAAACAATTCCTCAAGACGATCTCACGGTAATTGCATCAAAGAAGTATGCGTTCTCATGGTGTGACAGACTGGCACTTCCAACATTATCGACTCCTCGCGCTCCTGGTCGTTGCCGGTGTTCTGGTTTTTAGTGGCGATAAGCTTTTACAGGCCCAGGAGCCTGCCTCTCAGGAAACACAGGCACAGGACGACACGGCTGACCCGGTCCAGGCGTACAATGATATGAAGATCGGGGATTTCTATTTCAAGAAGGGGCGCTACGACGCCGCCATTGCTCGATACAGGGATGCGGCCCGGCACAGACCAGGCTTTGCGATCCCGTATTTGAGAATCGCCAAGGCGTACGAAAAGAAGCACGAGCCAAAAGGAGCGATTGAGGCGTATGAGAAATATCTCGAGATTCTCCCCAAGGGGAGCGAGGCTCCGTTCGCGAAGAAGCAGATTGAGAAGTTGAAGCAGGAAAAGGGAAGCTGAGGCGAGGCGTCAGGAAGGAAGTTGTCAGTTGCCAGTTCTCAGTTGCCAGTGAAGAGCAGCACATTCAGGGGGTAAGATACCGAGATATGATTTCGAAGATCCATAATTAAGAGTGCTTTGATCATTGAACTGGAACGTTGAAATTGCGATCTCCGGGGGTTGCATGCCTGATCACTTCACGGAGAACTGACAACTGGCGACTGACAACTTTTTTCCCGACACCCGACACCTTTCCAGTAAGGCATGACACATGAAATTTCAACCCACTCAGTCCGGATACATCGTCGTTCTCGTTCCCGGCGAAGAGTTGATCACCTCGCTTACGCGATTCGCTGAACAACAGAACATTCGTTCCGGTTCGATCATGGGCATTGGAGCGGTAGAGAACACCACGCTTGCCTACTATGATCTGGACCTAAAGAAATACCTTCCGAAGGAATTTCCTGATCGTCTGGAACTTGTCTCCCTCCAGGGAAACTATGCGTACCTGAACGGCAAGCCTTTTGCGCATTGCCACGTCGTGATCTCGGGGCGTGACTTTGTGGCTTACTCAGGCCATCTCATGAAGGCCACCATCTCGGCGACAGGGGAGATTTACATTACGGTGACTTCGAATGAGATTTTGCGTGGGCCTGATGCATACACGGGCCTCAATTTGATAAAGTTGTGATGGGGATTGTTGAATTCTCGGAGGCTGATCCTGCAGTCGCCGGAAGTGATCTGGCCCGGCCTTCCGAATTCTGAAACCATGAATCCAAGCCATCGTGGTGCCGAGCATCCTCCTCCTCGAACTTCCGGGCAGGAGTATGAACCTGAACATTCACCAGCCTTTCTGGCGCCATTACCTGAGAACCATGAATAAACAATATAGAAGAACTTGGTTTTTTCTCTTTTCAGGTTTTCTTGTAATGTTTTGTGGGGGGATGATTGCCTGGTCCCAATCGCCGGCCTTGCAGGGGGACGAGGCCGCGAACCCCGGACAGAAGATGCTGGAAGAGGCCATCGCCGCCCTGGGAGGCAATGCATATCTCTCCGTCAGGGACATCACTATTAACGGGCGCGGTTATCAACTCTTTCGTGAGTCGACCTCCGGGGCGGCGGTGTTTGTCGATTACATCAGGTATCCTGACAAGGAACGTCTGGAGATCGGGAAGAAGAAGGAAATCATTCTCGTTTACAACGGGGATCGGGGCTGGGAGATTGACTATCGTGCCGTCCGCGCGATGACTGCCCAAGAAATGGAAGGCTACCAGCGCACTCAGAAATGCAGTATTGACCGGATCCTCCGGTTCGACTTGAAGGCCAAGAAATACCGGGCCTATTACGAAGGGACCGAGTATGCCCAGACGACAAAGTATGATGTCATCACGCTCGAGGACTCAAACCGGGAGAAAATGACCCTGCTGCTCGACGCGTCAACTCACCTGCCGGTGGCGCTTCGGTACCGCCTCGTGGACCCCAAAACAAAAGGCGTCGACAAAATGGAGATAGGGTACGGCAACTTTCGCGCGGTACAGGGGATCCAAACGCCTTTCCACCGCGAGCGAATTCGCAACGGGGAACGGATTTCTGAGACCTTTGTGAATGAAGTGCAGTACAACTCGGGATTACAGGACAGCCTTTTTACTGTCCGGGAAGGCAAGTCCAAATAGAGACGCCTTTCCTCGAAACAGGCAAAGATCACCATCCGACGCGGTTCAGTTCTTCTTTGGCTTCTCCTTAGCGGGAGACTCTTCCACCTTCAATTCGTTCGTGACTTCAAATACCCCGGACACACTGCGTGCCGCGGTATAAGCGAGTTGGCCGTCCATTTCGCGGCCAACCACCCCCTTCAGCGTCACCCGTCCATTCTTGACGATGATGTGGATGGGCGGCACCGCCTGGATGGCATACTGGGTGAAGAGGGGCGAGTCGTAGTTGAAAACGGCACGGTACACGGCAATCCGCAGTCTGTCATCAATGGAGGAAAGCGGCAGGACTTCGATACGGTTGTCCACCGTCCGCACGCCTTCGATCTTCTTCACCCCTGCTTCAGCCTCTGATTTGGTGGCGGGTTTTACGGCCTCTCCGCGCAATGTGACCCTCCCATCCGGCAGAACCTCTCCTTCCAGCCAGTCGAACACCCCGTAGTATGGGAGCATGAGGAGCTGGTGTCGTACCTCGTCAGCCAGGAGAACCTGTGAATGCGCTGAGAGTCTTTGAGGCGATGGCCCGCGATGTAACTGGGGCGGATTTTCATCTTTCTGTTCCTGGGGGTACAGAGGAATAGCCGCACAAATCGATCTCGTCATGAATAGAGCGATTGCAAGGAACGCGGCGAGCAACAGAGGAGTCAGGTGAATTGAAAATCGCTTTTTCATGATCAACACCTCACCTCGATTTTTTGGATAAGAAGGGACAGACACCTACTTTGCTGCCATTCCGCGAAATGACTTAAGAGAAGGTGTCTGTCCCTAACGTTCGAGTCAATCGCCCGTCTCCTGAGATCAGGGACGGGCTCCTTCAATTCTGTTGTTGGCGAGGTAGATCATGCTTCACTCTTCGCCGTGAAGTCAACAGCAGGAGGACCAGACCACTCAACAGGAACATATAAACAGGATAGACGGCGATCGAAAATCGCCATTTCTCAATGGCAAGCAAGTTGAGCGTGTTGCCGAGAAGGAACAGGCCCCAAGCCAGGGGATCCTCTCCACCCGGTTCCGAATAAGCCTTGCGGATGGTCGGGAGTGCTCCCAGGAAATCAATGCCCAGGTTGATGAGGAGAGCGATCAGCGGTGAACTGAAAGCCCACCAGAGGAGGGCTCCCAGACCGGCCCCGAGCAGGCATACCCGGTCAAAACGAGTCCATCCTCCGACCCCAAACTTTAGAGAGAAGAGGGCGGTCACCAAGGGGCCGAGGACATAACTCACAGCGACCCAGAGGGTATGTCTAGCCCCTGAGGCGTAGTAGCTCAAGGCCAGCAAGGAGCCGACCACAGTCCAGATCCACCAGGTGGCCCGGTTTGGTTTGGTCTTTCCACGCAGGGTGCTGAGGATATAGGGGACGAAGGCAGCAAGTGAAAAGAATCCGGCTACTCTCCCCGCAAGTATGCTGAAGTCAAACATTACGGCCTGGCCTTGAGATTGAATTCGGTTCGTGGTCTTCAGAAGGAATTATAACTTGAGTACGACAGTTTCCCGCCCCTGCGGCCTTTCGTCGAACGACGCTCCCCCGATTTCCGGAGCATCCTATCTGACTCCGATTTGGGTTTCAGTTTATCGGGGTGCCCCCCTGAAGGGCGGCACAAAAAAAGCCTCCTCTCGTCCGCTGTCGCGAACGGGAGGAGGCTCGGTAATTTGGCTCCGAGGGCGTTAAATCAATACATGCCGCCCATGCCGCCTGGCGGAGTTGGCCCCCCTTTATCCTTTTCCGGAATTTCAGAAACCAACGCCTCCGTGGTCAGCATGAGAGAGGCGATGGAAGAAGCGTTCTCGAGTGCCGTGCGGGTGACCTTGGCAGGATCCAGAACGCCGCTTTTGACGAGGTCCTCGAATTCTCCGGTTTCCGCGTTGAATCCGTAGTTCTCATTCGCGTTGTTCCTGACCTTCTCCAGCACGACGGCGCCTTCGTGCCCCGAGTTGTAAACAATCTGGCGAAGCGGTTCTTCAAGGGCGCGGCGCACGATGTTGACGCCGACCTGCTCTTCGTCTTCCAGCTTCAGCTTATCCAGGGCCGGGATGCAGCGAATCAGAGCCACTCCCCCGCCCGGGACAATGCCCTCTTCCACGGCGGCGCGCGTCGCATGCATGGCATCTTCCACGCGGGCCTTCTTCTCCTTCATCTCGGTCTCGGTCGCCGCGCCGACTTTGATGACGGCCACGCCGCCGACCAGCTTGGCGAGCCGTTCCTGCAGCTTCTCGCGGTCGTAGTCGGAAGTGGACTCTTCCACCTGGGCTCGCAACTGCTTCACGCGGCCCTCAATATCAGAGTGTTTCCCGGCGCCCTCAACGATCGTGGTGTTGTCCTTGTCGATGGTGATCTTCTTCGCGCGGCCCATATCCTCAAGCTTCACGTTCTCCAGCTTGATTCCAAGGTCTTCACTGATGACCTTGCCGCCCGTGAGAATGGCGATGTCTTCCAGCATGGCCTTTCGGCGGTCGCCGAACCCGGGGGCCTTGACGGCGGCCACCTGCAAGGTGCCGCGCAATTTGTTGACCACCAGGGTCGCCAGGGCTTCGCCTTCCACTTCTTCGGCAATAATCAGCAGCGGCTTACCCATTTTGGCAATCTGCTCCAGGATCGGCAAAAGGTCCTTCATGGAGCTGATTTTCTTCTCCTGCAAAAGGATGTAGCAGTTCTCCAGGGTTACATCCATGCGCTCCGGATCGGTGACGAAGTAAGGAGACAGATAACCGCGGTCGAACTGCATCCCTTCCACAACTTCCAGCATGCTTTCAATGGTCTTCGCTTCTTCCACCGTGATGACGCCGTCTTTGCCCACTTTCTTCATCGCTTCGGCAATCATGTTACCGATGGTCGAATCGTTGTTGGCGGAAACGGTTCCGACCTGCGCGATCATCTCACCCTTTACCGGTTTGGAAATCCGCTTGATCTCCTCCACGGCCAACTTCACGGCCTTTTCGATGCCGCGCTTGAGCGCCATGGGATTCGCCCCGGCGGCCACGGTCTTCACGCCCTCGCGGAAAATCGCCTGGGCCAATACCGTCGCGGTAGTGGTGCCGTCACCCGCGACGTCGCTGGTTTTCGAGGCGACTTCGCGGACCATCTGCGCACCCATGTTTTCCATCGTGTCCTTCAACTCGATCTCTTTAGCGACCGTGACCCCGTCTTTGGTGATCAAGGGGGATCCAAACTTCTTGTCAAGAACGACATTGCGGCCCTTGGGACCGAGCGTAATCTTGACCGCATCTGCGAGCTGATTCACGCCGCGCAACATCGCCTGACGGGAATCCTCTCCGTGAACAATCTGTTTTGCCATTTTCGTTTTCCTCCATTGAATATCGTTATGCTGATCTTCACCCGAGGACCACCCCATCCAAGGGGCCCTGTGCCCCGGGAACTATTTCAGCCAGGGTATTACTTGGTTCCCTTGGCCGACTTTGCCACGCCCTCGACTACGCCCAGGACTTCGTCCTCGCGCAGAATGAGGAATTCTTCATCTTCGATCTTGATTTCATTGCCGGAGTACTTGCCAAAAAGGATTCGGTCGCCCGCCTTGACGTCCAAGGGAACCTTTGTGCCATTTTCCATAACTTTGCCGTTGCCGACAGCAATAACTTCTCCCTGTTGTGGCTTCTCCTTGGCCGTGTCCGGAATGATGATTCCGCCCTTAACCACTTCACCCTCTTCGAAGCGCCTGACGATGATTCGGTCATGCAATGGTCGAACTTTCATGTGACGCAACTCCTTTCCTCATTGATTTCTATCCCTGTTTAGATTTGTTCTCTGATGACAGCCAAACCAAAGCAATGTAAGTCGTTGTAAATGAAAAGATTGCTTCCAAGGTTTAGCACTCTATTGGAGTGAGCGCTAATATATTAAGCTCTATTCTAGATTTGTCAAGGAGGAGGAGCGCTTTAGGGAAGATTTTTGTGCAGATTCGCCGAAGAGTCAGGGAAATCGATGAATTTTGAGCTTTCCAGCTGGCGGAGGAACTGTCCAATCCGGTCGTAGACAGGCTCGGCGGCGGGGCCGAACTTGTCCATCATCTCCTCGCCGATGGAGCGGACATCTGCCTTTCCATCGCACGAAATCCAGACAAAACTTCCAAATTCGTCGAGGTTGACCCGGAAGAGGGGGCGACGCAGGCGGGGCTGGATTGTCCTCGCCATAAACCCCTTGCGGAATTTTGGAATGAGAAGGGTGACCCGGTTGTCCTTTCCCATTTCCCATTCCACCAGGCGGCGGGGCTTCAGTTCATAAAGATTCCTGGGCTCTTTGGGTTTCATCCACCACTCGCTCAAAAGTTAAGCGGGTTCGGATACCCGGACATCGGCATTCGAACCCGCAGGACAAAATCATGAACGTTCCACACCCATTACATCATTGCGCTGGGAGGCGCCGGCTCATCGGGGCTCCCGGCATTCTTAATGGGGAAGAGGATCAGGGCCAGCGCGATAATGGCAAACACGAAAAGACTGGTGATGAAGCTGGGGTTGGCGACAATCACCCAGGTGGCGATATTCTTGAATGCCATCCAAGCAAAGACCAGCCCGATGAGAGCTTCACCGGCGATCAGCCCCGAAGCAATCAGAACACCGTTATTAGAGGTCCGCGCGTTCTGAGCGTCATTGAAGCCGCGGCGCTTTGCGATCATCTCCACAATACCGCGGATGACGCCACCCACAAAAATCGCAAACGTCGTGCCGAGCGGCAAGTACATTCCCACGCACACCAGCATAGGGCTTCGCACTTGTACCAGGATGAAGCAAACCGCCATCAACATGCCCACGATGATCAGGGGCCAGGCCATATTGCCCCCGACGATCCCCCGCGAGAGAAGTGCCATCAGGCTGGCCTGTGGCGCCGGCAGGGCGCTCCCCCCAAAGCCGGTTCCTCCCCGGTTGATGTCGCCCACATGGAGGATGAGCAAGGGATAATACATCACTGCTCCAGCCATCACCACTCCGACCAAGTCGCCGACCTGCATCTTCCAGGGAGTGCCGCCCAGGATGTGTCCCACTTTCAGGTCCTGCAGCATCTCCCCGGCCACCGCGGCGGAGACGCAGACCACACCCGCGACGCCAAGCACGGCCGCCACCCCCATTTCGCCTTTCATCCCGAGGGCGACCATGAGCAATGCGGCGACCAGCAAGGTGCAGAGCGTCAGTCCACTGATCGGATTGTTGCTGGATCCAATCAGTCCGACCAGATAACCGGAAACGGCGGCAAAGAAGAAGCCCGCGATAACCATGACGATCGTGGCCACGAGCGCGGCCATGGTGTTACCGCTGAAATGGCGATAGATGAAGAAAGTGAGGACGGAAGCGATCAGGACGATCA
The DNA here is from genome assembly GCA_020073085.1 of Terriglobia bacterium. Lineage (NCBI taxonomy): Bacteria > Pseudomonadati > Acidobacteriota > Terriglobia > Terriglobia bacterium. The sequence continues at coordinate 63,125 of JAIQFV010000004.1, forward strand.
ACCCCACCCAGTTGAGGCTGATGTCCTTCTCCAGCCGGTTTTCCGAAGCCTTCGCAGTGGCCGCCCGTTTGGCATCGGCGACGGAACGCGACAGCCCGGTGATCAGACTCTTTCGCATCCGGTACAAGGTAAATCCCGCGCTCACGAGCATTCCGCCGATCGCAATCGGCCTCACAATGCTCTGCCAGATCGACGTCGAGATTGCGATCCAGTAATCGCTCGAACTCATTCCGCTCGACGACAGCGCGGGTTCGAACTGGGGGCCCAGGAAGTAGAGCAACAGGGGTACAAACAGACCCCAGGCAAGAAGTCCGCCCGCGAAGTTCCACCCCGCAAGTTTGGGTCCGATGATGTACCCTACGCCAATATAAGCGGGGCTCACGGCGGGGGTGGAGAGCACGGCGCCTCCGCTTCCCGTAATCGAAGCCCCGCCCTTCAACCGGATGACCGACTTGCTGAAGGCCACGAACTTTACCCAGGTTGAGGCAAAGGCCGAAAGCGTACCCAGGGCTTGGATGGCCGCGCCCAGAATCATAGCCCCGAACAGATAGATCGCTCCCGTTCCTCCCGCGCGCCCGGCTTTATGAATTTCCGAGGCGGCCACCGATTCCGGGAACGGCAACTCCACGTCTTCCACCATGACGCGGCGCAACAGCGTCACGAACATGATGCCGATGATTCCCCCGACGATCATGATGGCGGTGGCCTCAAAATACCGCAGGGGCGTGTCAAACCTGTTCCACACCCCGGCAATCAGAAACGCGGGGATGGTGAAGATCGCGCCGGCGGCCACGGACTCACCGATGGAGCCCACCGTGCGTGCGATGTTTTCTTCGAGAATGGAGCCTTTCATGAGCTTCAACAGCGCCATGCCGATCACAGCGGCCGGATAAGTCGCCGCAATCGTCATGCCGGCTTTCAAACCAAGGTACGCGTTGGCCGCGCCCAGGATCACGCACATCACCAACCCGATGAGCAGGGCCCGGGGAGTGAATTCCCTGAGATCCGTTTGGGCGGGAACATAGGGTTTGAATTCTACGGTTGTCATGAATCCTCCAGGAACAATTTTAGGATTATTCAGGGTACTTCAAACTTCAATCTTCCCAGGGTGAAACAAAACCTTCCATCGACCCGTAAAATGATGGCAGCGGAAGGGAACCAGTCAGTGGAAGTTGCATGAAAAGGCCAATCGATGCCGCTTGATGTGCGCAGGTACTGCAAGAATTGTGAGAGTGGACGCCCGGAAGTCGCCACGCCGATTGAAAACCATCCAATAAAATCAGGCGTTTGCCGCGACTTCGAACGTCGGCAAACTATCATCGCGCGCCGACGAGTGTCAAGCGAAAAAGCCCCTTTGACCGCAAGACCACCTTGCCGGATGGGACGTCGGCGGAAAGAATCCTGGTGCGTTCCACCCCGGATTATACTAAAATACATCGCACCCTTTGGATTAGGCAGAATCGAGTCTGGCGGAGCGCCCTAATAAAACCTTTGAATTCTTCGTGAAGAAAACATAAGGAAGATTTTTTTCCCTTAAGGAGGAAATTAATGACCGCACCTGGTCCCAATGTACTTGAAAAGATCGACAGCTTTATTACCGGGATACGGAATGAATATGAGGACAAACTGGCAGGAATTGTCGAAATCCCAACCATCTCCATGGACCCCGATCATCAGGCCGACATGCCGCGCGGGGCGGCCTTGGCGGCGGAGTATTTGAAGGCCGCCGGAGCCGTGAGCGCCGAAGTGGTACCCACCCAGGGGAATCCGGTGATTATCGGAAAATTCATTACCGATCCGAGCCACCCCACCGTCACCATCTACAACCACATGGATGTCCAGCCTGCCCAGGAGCCGGAATGGACGCGCGAGCCGTTCAAGTTCGATCGCCAGAACGGCCGCTACTTTGGTCGCGGGACAACGGACGACAAGGGACCCGCCATGACCGCGCTGTATGGGGCGCGCTATGCGATCGAGAACGGCATCCCCATCAACATTAACTTCCTGTGGGAAATGGAAGAAGAGATCGGGAGCCCAAGCTTTGATAAGTTTCTGAAGCTGAACGCGGGCAAACTGGAATGCGATTCGATCATCGTCAGTGATACGGAGTGGATCGCGCGCGGTTGTCCCGCCATTCCTTATGGATTGCGAGGCGTTCAGGGCCTGACCGTGCATCTGGAAACGGCAGCGACCGACGTCCATTCGGGCACTGCCGGTGGGGCCGCCCGAAACCCCCTCGCCGAACTGGCGCTCATCGTGCACGAGTGCTTCGATGCGAAAACCGGCAAGGTGAAAATCCCCGGCTTTTATAAAGATGTCGTTCCTCCCACCAAGAAGGAGATCGACAGCTTCCTGAAATCGGGCTTCACAGTCAAACATTTCAAACAGGCGCTGGGATTGAAAAAGATGCGCACGGAAAATGCCCCCGAAGTGCTGCGCCGGATCTTCGCCATGCCGACTTTCGAAGTGCATGGGCTGGTGGGCGGCTATACCGGGCCGGGTGTGAAGACCATTATTCCCCCCCGCGGCGAACTGAAAATCACGATGCGATTGGTTCCGAAACAGCGGGCCAACAAGATCTTCCAACTGGTGTCGAAGTTCATCAAGTCAAAGAACAAGGACGTTGTTGTGAAGAAGGAGAATTCGCTCGAGCCTTATCTGGGCCCGTTCAGCGGGCCCCTGGCGGATGCCGGCCGCGTTGCCATGAAGTTTGCCTTCGGGAAGGATCCCGCGTTTACCCGCGAAGGCGGCTCGATCGGCGCTGTGGTCACCATGGAGAAATATTTGAAGGCGCCGATTCTGTTCCTGGGCCTCAGCCTGCCGGAGCACGGGTACCATGCCCCCAATGAGAATTTCGATTGGGAGCAGGCTTCCGGCGGTATCAAGATGTTTGCAAAGTATTTTGACGAAGTTTCACGGATGCCCCTCAGGAAGAAATAGTCCGCGGCATTCCAGAGAAAAAAGGCGCTCCCAGTTCACCGTGTACGAGGTGGCCGGGAGCGCCTTTGCTTTTTCCGCGGATCTCTCATGTCACAGGGATGCACACGGAACACAAAGGGAATCTCCCAATCCGGACAAGCCGGAACCAAGACCAGAATTAATTAAAAAGCCGGGAAACCAGGATAACGGTTGCCGACGGAGAGCGTTCCCCTGCGGGATCTCAAATTCTGTTCCGATTTAAGGTTTTCACCTTCCTGTATTCCTGGTCTCCTAATCATGAATTGTCTTATGCGCCTATCGGCACAACCTCGGTTGATAAGCTACTAAGAGGGTTGCCTCAAAGACCTGAGCTTGCAGTGCTTTTCTGCGCCTTCTGAAATGAGGGTTGAAAAGTCTGAATGCAGGGGGTGGGTGTGGAAAAGCGCTCCCTCAAGTTGATCTCAAGTGTTCTTGTTCAGGAACTTGAAATGATGATGGGGGCGGGTCGTGGAGGGCATTTCGTCCTTACGGATCACGCTGATGTTTCCATCGATTTCCAGCACCGCCATGTGGACCTGGCTGGACTGTTCGACCCCGTGTTCCCTCAGGGAGGCGCGCAGGTCGGGCTCCGAAATGCCTTCGCGGCGCATGGCCTGCCAGTTGATCTCTCCGTCGTAAACAAGCAGGGTGGGCGAGCCCTCGATGCGCCGGCGCCACTTGCGGTTTCTGAATACGAGCCGGGACATGCCTCGATTGATGACCAGCAGCGTCATCGCTGCCACTACCCCGGCCGTAAGGGCGTTGTACGGCCCAATCATGGCATTCTGCACTGCATTTGAAATCAATAGCAGAAGCACCAGGTCGAACGGGGTCATTTGGCCGACCTCGCGTTTTCCGGTGAGCCGGATCCCCAGGAGCAAAACGAGATAAATTACGAACGCGCGCAGGATGAGGTCCAGCGTGTCAGCGGGAGAAATGGCAAAGGCGTCCCGGAGCCGGTCGGCCACGGTAGGACTGAAGAGGCCAAGGTTGGCTGCGATCATGTTGAACTTACTTGGCGGCCTTCAAGGGGATCTGGAGGGCCGCGATTTCTTTTGTCGGGGTGAAGGATTCGCGGACTTGCGTCTCATAACCCTTCGCCTCCACCACGATCGAGTAATGTTCCACCGTGGAAAGCCACAGTTGACTGCGGCCATTCGAGTCCGTCGTGGCCGTGAGCTTTTCGATCTTCTGGGTCCCGGTGATCTTCAGAGAGGCGCCGGGGATTCCGCGTCCATGCTCATCCATGACCACAAACCCGATCGTCACCTCCTGGGAGGCCTCAGCCAGCTTGACGGGTAATTTGAAGTAAAACTCGCGCTTGAGGCGAGTGTCATAGATGGAGATGGTTTCCTTCTTGCCCCAATGGTCATGGAAGAGGGCCTGCAATTCATAGTTGATGTCCGGACTCAGCCCCCCAAAGCGAAATTCCCCCTTTTCATCAGTAATATCCTGGGAAATCTTCTTTGACTGGAGATTTGTCAGGTTCACGATGGCGGTGGGTATAGGCTGGTCATCCTGATCCACAACGACTCCGAGGGCCAGCTTGGAGGGTTTGGCCTTCTTCGAGCCTTGGGCCGCAAGTACAGAGACGATCAAAATAAGAATGACTGAACCGAATAATATTTTTTTTGGGAAAGGTAATGAGTGATTCATGGCTTTCTTGCATTGAGGACAATAGAAATATCCTGGCGCTCGTCCTGGGCAATGTCGACGGTTTTTGAGGCGGATTGAAACCCGCTCAGTTCCGCTGTAATGATGTATTGCATCTTTCCAGCAGGAACGCGAAATGCGAATTCCCCTCCATCCCCCGAGAGGGTTTCCCATTTCGCCTTGGCATCACTCGTGCGCCGGCAACTGACGTGCGCTCCCCGCAGTGAAAACCCGTCTTCACGAAAGACGCTGCCTTTGATGAGGGCATACTCTGCCAGCTTGGAGTCTTTTTCCTTCTTGGGGCTTTTCTCCTTGGCCGACAAATTGAAGGAGATTCCCGAAAGGGTGCATGCCAGAAGCGTACAAAGGAAGAGAAGTGTCCGAGTCTGCAGGTAATGACGATTTGTTCTTTTCATGGGCTGATGCGAATCTGAATCCCCCTTGACCCCTCGAGACGGCTCACAAGGCCCGTCCTGCCCTCGCGATCCCGGAGGGTGTCTACCCCTCCCACTCCTCCTCATCCTCGTCCCCCGGGGCGAGCTCAAATTCCACGGGATCGAGTCCCACGACCTCCAGTTCGATACCGCAGTCCGGGCAGGTCACGATTTCGCCTTTTTCAATTTCCTCGGGGACCTCAATCTCGGCGTCGCATTCAGGGCATGAACCGTACACGAGTTGCTCCTCCTCGATCGCGGGTGGAGTGCAAGGGGCTGCATTTCCTAAAGTATCGTGCCAGAACCCGCGAACCTCTATGAATTCATTGAAAGGCTGTCAACTCTTAATGGAATTTTTTTCCTGTGTCAAGCGCAAATTGGGGGGCGGTGCAAGGGGCATTCCGCATGAGTGACGGCCCCTAAAAGAAGGGCTGTTATTCTCAACGTTTCGGCGCAGATGATGCGCTTCTGTTCGGCATTGGACGGGTCATGAGCGGGCGAGAGGGAGCATTGAAGGTCACGGTGGGTGCTATTGCCCGGTTGGATCTGCACCTCGAGCCCCTGGAAAGTAATCTCCCTCGATTCGTTTGTAACATCTGAAATTTCAAATTTGAGATCAGCCCTCCGCTACCAGCGGATGCTAAGAGTTGCCCGGCTGAGGGAACCCGGGGCCCTCGCATTGACTTTTTCCACCTTTGGATTAAAATCGGCGTTACTCTGAAGGGAGATGGTCCTTTTCATGCGCCGGTTGAGTTGCCCTGATGTGTTTATTTTTAACTTTTCGCCTGCGGCATGGGAGGTGGGCTAGGTTGGTTCGTGTAATGGTGAAGTCAGGCCCGCCAGTCCAGCCCAAACAGGATTGGCGGGCTTTTTTAGTTTGAGCGGGAAATCTATGAGATTATCACCCTGAAATGGGATCGAAGTTGATGGCTTGTGATCCATGCGGGAGTGTTGGTTTCAGATTTCCAGGTATGTCATGAAAATACGTGTCGCATTTCAGGGGGAACGCGGGGCATTCAGTGAGCAGGCGGCCCGCCAGTTGATGGGCACCCGGATTGAAGTCATTCCCTGCGAGACCTTTGAGAAGACCTTTGCCTGTGTGGGGCGCGGCCGGGCAGACCTCTGCATCGTGCCGGTCGAAAACACGCTGGCAGGATCGATCACTCGGAATCTGGATCTGTCGTTGAAGCATCGATTCAATATCGTCGGTGAAACGAACCTTCGAATTGAACATCACCTGGTGGCCCTCAGAGGGACGACCTGGAGGGAAATCAACCGAATCATTTCTCACCCGGTGGCCCTGGAACAGTGCCAAAAATTTCTTCGGCGGCATCCTCACATCAAGAGCGAGGTGGCGTATGACACGGCGGGAAGCGTGAAAATGATTGTGGAGCACGGGTGGCACGACACCGCGGCCATCGCCGGCGCCTGGGCGGCGCAATGGTTTCGTTGCGGGATTCTCCAGAAGAACATTGAGGATCATCATGAGAACTACACCCGCTTCTGGCTCCTCGAAAAGGGGGCCGCGAAACGCCGCTCCGGCGGAGGTTCGCCGTGGTCAGGCCGGAAGGGGAATAAGTCGTCGATCGTTTTCTCCACCAAGAACGTTCCGGGCGCCCTCTTCAAGTGTCTCAGCGTGTTCGCGCTGCGTGACATTGACCTGACCAAGATTGAATCACGTCCCGTCATCGGACGCCCTTTTGAGTACTTCTTCTATGTCGATTTTCTGGGAAACGTCGCTGAGGAGCGGTGCCAGAACGCGTTGCGTCATCTGGGTGAAGTGACAGATTTTCTGCGGGTGCTGGGGTGCTATCCGCGCGGGTGAGGGGGGAAGAGGTTATAGGGGATAGGTGATAGGGCTTAGGGAAGAGAAGTCGGAGGTCGGAAGGGAAGTTGCCAGTTCTCAGTTGTCAGTTGCCGGAGGGAATGGACGGAGGCTGGAGGTCGGAAGTCAGATACCTAATATGACCATTAGAATAGACGTTGGGGATTACTTTGATGGGCTCTGTGAACTGACAACTGAGAACTGGCAACTGCTTCTCTGACCTCTGACTTCCGATGTCTGACTTCTCTTCCCTGGCACCCGACACCCGGCACCCGACACCTTTCTCTCGGAAGGAGCGTAATCCAAAATGATCATCAGCATGAAGGCGGGGGCGAGCAAGGAACAGATCAACCATGTGATCGAAAGGATCGAGAGTTACGGCTACAAGGCCCACCCCATCTACGGCGACGAGCGCGTGGTCATTGGCGCCATTGGCGATGGCCGCATGAGGGACCATATCCAGTCCCTGGAATCGGCTCCCGGGGTAGACTCGGTGATGCCCATCCTCAAGCCCTTCAAACTGGTGGGCCGCGAATTGAAGAAAGAGAGGACCTGCGTGCGCGTGAGTGAAGATGTGGGCATCGACAGCTCCCATTTTGTCGTCATGGCCGGCCCCTGCTCGGTGGAGTCCCGCGAACAGCTCATGACCACCGCTCATGCCGTGAAGGCGGCCGGTGCAAAAATCTTGCGGGGCGGCGCCTTTAAGCCCCGGACTTCTCCCTATGATTTTCAAGGGTTGGAGGAAGAGGGACTGAAGTTTTTGGCCGAAGCGCGGGACGCGACCGGCCTCAAGGTAGTCACCGAGGTCCTTTCCGATGCGAACGTTTCCCTGGTGGCCGAATATGCCGACATCCTGCAGGTCGGGGCGCGCAATATGCAGAATTTTGCATTGCTCAAGAAGCTCGGGAAATGCGATAAACCGGTGCTTCTCAAACGCGGCATGAGCTCGACCATCAAGGAATTCCTGCTTTCCGCGGAATACATCGTGTCTCAAGGAAATCCCAATGTAATCCTCTGTGAGCGGGGCATCCGCACCTTCGAGTCCTACACGCGCAACACCCTGGATCTTTCGGCCGTGCCCCTGCTGAATGAACTCTCGCACCTTCCCGTGGTCATCGACCCCTCCCACGCGACGGGCAAGCGCTCTCTGGTGATCCCAATGGCGAAGGCGTCGGTGGCAGCAGGCGCCGACGGGCTGCTCATTGAAGTCCACCCGAACCCGGAGGAGGCATTTTCCGATGGCCCGCAGTCCTTGTTGCCGGAAGAATTTGGTGAGCTCATGAGGGTCGTGCGACAATACGTGGCGCTGGAAGATCGCAAGATGTAACGGCGCTGCCGGGGCTGAAAGGGATCTCGACTCCACCACCCGTCACGAATACCCCGTCCCTATGCACCTCGAAAAATACTTCTTTGCCCTCACCATCTTTGCCGCCCTCGTTCTGACCTTCTTTCTTCTCCAGCCGTTTGGCACCTACCTGGTCCTCGCTGGAATCCTGACCTACTACCTGGGCCCGCTCAAGCGCATCCTGCAGCGGTACATCCGCAGCGAAGCGCTCTGTGCCGCAGTCCTCGTGGTGCTCGTCATCCTGCTGGTGGTGGCGCCGTCGATCTACGTGACAACGCACCTGGTCACCCAGGTCAGCAGCGCCTACAACGACTTCAAGGATGCCGGCATCCCGGAGCGGTTGGGTCGGTTTGTTCAACAGAAGACAGGAAGGGAAATTGAGTTTCACAAGATATTTTTGAACCTGCTTGAAAGCGCGAGGAACTTCCTCCTGGGCGCGGCGCCGAATTTTCTGGGGTCTCTCACTTCGCTGGTCGTGGGCCTGTTCATCATGTTTTTTGTCATCTACTATGCCCTGCAGGAGTCCGGTGATCTGGGCCGCCGACTGACGCGGTTGATCCCGCTCGAAGCGGGGCTCAAGGATAAGATGCTTGAGGAGATTCGAGGGGTTCTGGAGGGTGTCTTATATGGGCAGGTGATTACGGCGGTCGTGGTGGGCGCCCTGGAGGGAGTCGGCTTCTTGATCTTCGGGGTCGGCAACGCCATTTTCTGGGCCGTCTTGATGATGATTCTGTCATTCATTCCGGTCTTGGGTACCCCCCTCATCTGGGTTCCGGCGGGGATCTACTTGATCGTCGAAGGACACCTTTGGCGCGGTCTCGGCCTGCTGATTTACTCGACGGTGGTCGTTGTTTACGTGGACAACTTTTTGAAGCCCCGGCTGATCAGCGATAAATCCAGGATCCACCCCATCATCATCTTGATCGGTGTGCTGGGAGGGCTGGAACTTTTTGGATTCATCGGACTCGTCATCGGCCCCCTCGTGCTGGCCCTGTTGATTCGTTTGTTGGTCTTTTACGAAGAAGTTTATCTTCCCAAACAGGCCGGCGCGAAAGGTGATTTGTGAGCACCCCCGATTCCTTTCTTGAATTAATGAGCGGAAAGTTTTAGTATTCAGTTGCTTTCTCCCCCCATTTACATCTCGCATTGCGGTTTTGTGGGTTCTTGAGCAGGAAAAACTCACCCCCCTTAAATCCAACCGGAATGGAACTCGGAAGAGATCACAAGGCCAGCCTTTCTTGTTCAGAATTCTAGGTCGGGTCTTTTTCTCCAGGCGAATCCGATTCAGCTGAAATGATTTCTGAAGGGGATCCTCTCACGTGTTCGAGTCCGATTTGGATTTCAAGACAGAAGAGGAGAAAGAAAATGAAGAGGCCCGGATTTTCCAACGCATTGCTTTGCCCGTCCCGCCATCGTCTGATTTCGGCACTCTTGCTCTTAGTCGTCGTCTTTGCCGCCCTTCGTGCTGTCTTACCCTCCATGGTTCTAGCGGTGTCAAATACCATTGTCCTCAGCCAGGTTTATGGTGGAGGGGGAAACTCGGGCGCGACACTGAAGAATGATTTTATTGAACTGTTCAATCGCGGCAGCGCCTCCGTGGATGTGACTGGTTGGTCCATTCAATACACCTCCGCCGCGGGGACCACTTGGCAGAAGACCGATCTGTCCGGCACCATTGGTCCGGGCCAGTATTATCTCGTGCAGGAAGCGCAGGGCTCGGGCGGAACCATCAATCTGCCCCCTCCGGATGTCATCGGAACCCTGGCTTTGAGTGCCACGGCGGGGAAAGTTGTGCTTGTCAGCACCAATGGCTTGATTGCAAGTGGAACCGCCTGTCCCTCAGGCCCCAGCATGATCGACCTCGTTGGTTTCGGGTCGAGCGCAAACTGCTTTGAAGGAACGGGGCCGAGTCCGGCCCCCAGCAGCACTCATGCGATATTGAGGTCCAGCGACGGTTGTGCAGACACCGACAACAACTCACTGGATTTTAATGCGGGGACGCCGAATCCGCGGAATTCTGCCTCCCCGAGAAACTCCTGCGGCACGGCAACAAATCCCAGTGGTGTCGGAGCTGCCAATCCGGGAAGCGTCGTGGCAGGCGGCTCAACTCTTCTGACCGTCTCAGTCACACCGGGATCAAATCCCCCCAGCACCGGGATTGCAGTTCGCGGTGATTTGACCCCGATCGGAGGCTCGGCCACACAGCCCTTCTACGACGATGGAACGCATGGGGATGTGACTCCCGCGGACAGCACATTTTCTTGCCAGGGTACTGTGGGAACAGCAACCGCAAATGGGACGAAGAGCCTGCTGGTAACCGTCTCGGACGCTGAAATGCGTACAGCCTCCTTAAGTATTGACCTCACCGTTCAGTCCTCTTCTCTTGTCGCCATCCATGACATCCAGGGAAGTGGAGTGTCCTCCCCTCACCAGGGAGAGTTGGTGACCACCGCCGGGATTGTCACTGCGGTCAAAGACAACGCCTTCTTCCTTCAGAGTCGTGACGCTGAAATCGATAGCGACCCGAACACTTCCGAGGGGATTCTTGTTGTTACATCGAGTGCGCCGCCTTCGGCCGCGGTCGTGGGCAACGGGGTCACAGTGACAGGCACGGTCCGCGAATATGTGCCGGCCTCCGACCCCAACAGTCCATCCGTCACTCAATTGAGCGAGCCTGTGACCGTCACACTGGTTTCCACGGGGAATCCCTTGCCCGCTCCCGTGACTCTGACGGCGTCGGACCTCAGCTCCTCGGGTCCCATCCAACAGCTCTTCAAATTTGAGGGTATGCGCGTCCACGCCGATTCGCTCACAGTCGTTGCACCCACCGAGGGGGTTGTTGATGAGATAAATGCCACCTCAAGGTCCAACGGAGTCTGCTATGCAGTGCTGACAGGGGTGCCTCGGCCTTTTCGTGAACCGGGGATTGAGGTGCCTGATTCACTCCCCCCGGATTCACCCTGCTGCGTCCCGCGGTTCGACGCCAATCCTGAACGATTACGTGTCGACAGTGACGGACTGGCGGGCGCCACTCCCTTAGAAGTTACCTCCGGAGCAGTCCTGACCAACATCACGGGACCGTTGGACTTTGTCTCCCGAACTTATACGATCTTGCCTGATTCATCGTCGTCTCCGGCCATATCGGGAAACATCAGTGCAATCCCCGTTCCCCCGGCAAAGGCGGATGAGTTCACCATCGGGTCCTTTAACATGGAACGATTTTATGATTCCACGGATGATCCTGCGATGATCGAACCTGTCCTGACGACGACGGCCTTCAATAATCGGCTCAATAAAGCCTCGCTGGCCATCCGGAACGTAATGGGAATGCCTGACATCATTGGCGTCGAGGAAGTAGAGAACCTTCCGCTTTTGCAGGCTTTGGCCGACAGGATCAACCAGGATGCAGTTGCCGCGGGCAATCCCGATCCAGCCTACCAGGCCTATCTCATCGAAGGCAACGATTCATCGGGTATCGATGTGGGCATCCTCGCGAAGAGGTCCCGCGTAAACGTCGTGGAGGTGACTCAGGCTGGGAAGACCGATACCTTCCGGGATCCTGTCACGGGCCAACAGGTTCTTCTTAATGATCGCCCCCCCTTGATCATGCGCGCGGCCATCTTGAGAACGGATAATTCCGTCTACCCCGCGACGGTCGTTGTCAGCCACCTGCGTTCATTGTCAGGGGTCAACGATGCGGCGGAGGGTGCCCGCGTCCGCGCGAAGCGTGCGGCACAGGCCGAGTATCTTGCCAACCTGATTCAATCCCGGCAGTCCGCCGATGCCAGGGAGGCGATCATCTCGATCGGAGATTACAATGCATTCCAGTTTAACGATGGATACGTGGATGTGATGGGGACGGTCCTGGGGATGCCGGCGCCGCCCGATCAGGTCTTTCTGTCAAGCGGCGATCTCGTCAATCCTGACCTGATCAACTTGACCCATCGCGCTCCGGTGGACCAACAGTATTCTTACAGCCTGGATGGGAACGCCCAGGCGCTCGATCACATTGTGATCACGGCGAACCTGCTCCCTCAATTCGCCGGACTCCACGTCGCGCGCTGCAATGCAGATTTTCCGGAATCCTTTCGCAATGATGCGAATCGACCCGAGCGCATGTCTGATCATGACATGCCGATCGCTTATTTTGTCTTTCCATCAAGGGGAGCCGACCTGTCTGTCATCAAGAAGTATTCATCGGATCCCGTTCAATCCGGAGCTCCATTTGGATACCTCCTGGCGGTGACAAATAATGGTCCTGAGACCGCCTCGTCTGTAGTGATGACCGATACCCTCGCAACCAACACCACCTTCATGTCCATTACCCCCCCAGCGGGTTGGACTTGTGCTGTTCCCCCAGTGGGCGGCAGCGGAATCTTGACCTGCACCCGGAAATCGTTGGAGGCCTTTGCTCTTGATACCTTCCTCGTGACAGTGAGGATCAATTGTTCGCTCGAAACGGGGACCCTGCTTTCCAGCAAGGCGACGATCCAATCTTCCGAATCTGACTGGAATCCGGCGAACAATTCAAGCACCTCGACGGTCACTGTACTCGATTCCACAACAATCTCCCCCTTGAGTCAATCGTTCGGAGCAAGTGGAGGGGCAGGAATAGTGAAGGTCAGCATTCCGGAGGATTGTCGATGGGCTGCATCAAGTAATGATCAATGGATTACGATAATCTCCTCCGACAACGGGGTTGGCAATGCGACGGTCAGTTACCGGGTTTCCGCGAACAAGGGAGTGAGCCCACGCCAGGGATCAATGACAGTCGCCGGACGAGCCTTCTCGGTGTCTCAAGCAGGCAGCGGCGGCGGAAATACACAGCTCAGTCTCATAGTCCCAGCCGATGGCGTGAACACCACAACAACTCAAGTCGAGGGAGGAAACGTCCGGGCAGGGTATGCCATAGTCACTGCGGATCCCTCCAGGAAAGCGGACGGCCGCACTCACCTTGTTTCCGAGATCGCTCTTGAAGGGACGGCGGTTCTCAGCTTGATCCAGAATGGTGTCGTCGTCAGCGAAGCGGGAGTGCCTGCTTCACCGCCCACAACTTCCGCTCAAATCTTTATCGATTTTCGTTCAGACCCTGGAGCCATGGCGGGTCCGGAGGCTGCACACACTTCCCAAGTCAATACCGGACTGGCAATCGTCAATCAAGGGACAGGCGCCGCCAACGTTTCATATCGACTTCGGGATTCCGCGGGCATAGTCCTGGCCACCGGGCATGGGACCTTGGGGGAGGGCGGTCATCGGGCGTTATTCATCGATGAGCTGAATCAAATCGCACATGATTTCATCTTGCCCCCGGACTTTTCAACGGCTGCGGGCTTTGGGACGCTTGAAATCAGCAGCGATCAGCCGCTTTCCATCCTGGGTTTGAGGCTTGCCATGAGTCAGCGCGGAGAAACCCTGTTGACAACGACCCCGATCTCCGATTTGACCCGACCAGTCACCTCCGGCGTGCTCTTCTTCCCGCACGTGGTGGAGGGGGGCGGGTACAAGACGTCAATCATTCTTCTAAACAACTCCGATTCGGGTGAAGCAGGAACACTGCGGATATTCGACAACCGTGGGGCAGGCTTGATGGTCCGGCAGGCCGGTAGTTATGCCCCTCCCTCTTCAGTCTTTGCCTACAAAATCGAGCCGCGGGGGGTCTATGTGTTTCAGACCGAGGGATCTCCATTAGCGGTTCTTGCTGGCTGGGCGCAAGTCGAGCCGGACAACGGCACACCGACGCCGGTCGGCGCAGGATTATTGAGCTATACAACAGAAGGCATCCTGCGTTCCGAAACAGGGATTCCCTCCGCGGTCCCGTCAAATCACGCGCGGGTTTATGTCGACCGGACGGGCGGCCATAACACCGGAATCGCAATCGCGGATCCTTCAGGAACCGGCCTTCGAGCCGCTCTGAAAGCTTTTCAAGTCGATGGGAATACTGCGGCGGGAACCGGGAACGTGGATCTTGTCGGTCGCGGGCATGAAGCGAGGTTTGCCAACGAATATATCCCGGCAATTCCGGAGGGATTCACCGGAGTGCTGGATATTTCAGCGCCTTCACCTTTCGTCGCCCTCACCCTGCGTGCCCTCACCAATGCGAGAGGCGATTTTCTAATGACTACATTTCCCATTGTGGACTTGAATCAGGCCACTCGCGCTCCCTTGGTTTTTTCTCAGATTGCAGCGGGGGGCGGGTACGAGACCCAATGCATTGTGTTTGGCAAAGGGAGCGAAACCCATGTCTTGATCAGTTATTTCGGTGATGACGGCACTCCCCTGAACGTGGGGAATAAATCTCAGGATAGGCAAGGAAATCTGATAAAAAAGTAGTTTCGATTGAAAAAGCGCTTGCGGGAAGGCAGTATGCGAGAAGGATTGGGGGCACCTTAGGCATTGGGGCTGCCCTCAACCTTCTTTATGCCACATCCGGACCGGAAGTCATTTCTGGAATGAATTGCTCAAGTGCATGAAGGTTTCAAGATACAATGACTGGTGGATGTGTTTTCCCCGTGGGCCGATCCCGGTGATGAGATGGACCCGGGAGGCTGTATTGACCAGGGTCTTGGTTTCCACTCGTCGCGGTTGAGTCTGTTGAGAGGTACAACGTCACAGGGATTCAGCGTTATCTCTGCTTCCTTGCGACTGATCTTGCCATTGCCTCACATGTTTCCTGCACTCTTGATTTTCCTGGGCACTTATCTCGTACTCGCCGTCGGGCGTCTTCCCGGATTTCGCGTCGATCGCACCGGCGCGGCAATCATCGGCGCCAGCCTGATGATTGCGTTTCGGGTCCTTTCCCTCGATGAAGCCTTCCGGGCCATTAATTACGAAACCATCATCCTGCTATTCGGGATGATGATCGTTGTGGCGAATCTCCGGCTCTCCGGATTTTTCGCGGTGATCAGCACTTGGGTAGTGGAGCACGCCCATCATCCCCTGGCGCTGTTGAGTGGAATCGTCCTGGTCTCCGGAGTTTTCTCGGCCTTCTTCGTGAACGATACCATGTGCCTGGTCCTCACGCCCCTGGTGCTCGAGATCGTTGTTCAACTGAACCGCAGGCCAATCCCTTACCTGCTTGCGGTGGCGATGGCGTCGAACATTGGGAGCGTGGCGACCATTACCGGGAATCCTCAAAACATGATGATCGGGACGTTTTCGCATATCCCCTATCGCGTCTTTGCGGCCAGGCTGGCCCCGGTGGCCGGAATGGGGTTGGTCTTGACGGTGCTGCTGATCGCTCTCGTGTATCGGAAGGAATTCACCGGGGCCCGCCACGTCGATATTCCGAAACCCCGCGTCCGGGTCAATCGAGTGCTGTTATGGAAATCCGTGATTGCCGCGGGGGTCATGATCGTTTTGTTTTTTGCGGGATGGCCGGTGGCCAAAGTGGCGGTGGTGACGGGAGCTGCGTTGTTGATCACTCGCCGGGTGAAACCCGAAAAAGTCTACCGGGAAATCGATTGGCAACTGCTGGTCCTGTTCGCCGGGTTGTTCGTGGTGATTGCGGGGGTCGAAAAGGCTTTGTTGAGTCAGGATCTCGGCGGCATCGCTTCCCATTTCAGCCTCAACCGCGTGGCGGTATTGAGTCTGCTCAGTGCGCTTCTCTCCAACGTGGTGAGCAACGTGCCGGCGGTGCTGGTCTTCAAGCCCTTTGTAGAACGGTTGGCGAATGCGCACCAGGCATGGCTCGTCCTCGCCATGTCATCCACCCTGGCGGGCAACCTCACGTTGCTCGGCTCTATTGCCAACCTGATCGTGGTGGAACGTGCCCGCCACGAAGTCCGAATCTCATTCCTGGAATACCTCAGGGTGGGAGTGCCGTTGACGATACTCACGGTGGCGATCGGTATGCTGATGTTGTCGCGGGTATAAGTGGTTACCAGCACCCGTGTGGTCACCATGCAGGTTCCGCTTTCTTAATATCTTCTTGAATCCGAAAGGATTTAGTCATAGAATAAATCCGGTCGATTCCCCACGATCGACTCTCCAAAAGTAAAACCTGACTGACAGTCAGGCGAAACTCGCTTCTATTCCCCTTTCAATTACCCCGCTTTCGAAGAAATGTTTGCGTGAGAGTCGTAGTGGCTCGCCTTGGTGTTTAGAGACCTTCATCCGGGATCTCTTCAGAAGCTGAGGGATTCGATATGAGCACATATAGGCGTTATTTCACTTTTCAAAGAGCAGCAGTTCCTCTCCTTGCGTTGATCCTCTTGGTAATGTCTTATCCCCGCGAACTTGCGGGAGAGTCCGCGCCCACGGTCGAAACCCTTGCTGCTTTTAATGTCACCTATGATTCTGCCTCGCTGGCAGGCACGATCAATCCGAATGGGCTCTATACCTTCTACTATTTTGAGTGGGGAAGCACAGCCTCATATGGACACTCGACAGAGCAGACCGCCATAGGATTTGAGCAAAGTCTCTTTCCTCAGCAATCCGTAATCAACGGACTGCTTCGGGCCAGCACCACCTATCACTTTCGCATCGTAGCCACGAACAGTGCAGGCACATCGTATGGCCAGGATGCGGTGTTTACGACTCAGCAGTTACCTTCCGGGGGGCCCCTGGTAATCACCCAGGAAGCCAGCAACATCACCTCCAACTCGGCCACATTGAACGGCGTCGTGAATCCCAATGGGGTGTCGACCAGTTTCTGGTACACCTATAAGGCTGACAACTATTCCGGAGCGACTTTATGGCCAATCCCCCTTGGGAGCGGGACCAGTGACATTCCGCTGTCCTTCGACCTCACCGGACTCGTGCCTTACACCACTTATCATTTTATGTATGTGGCGAGCAGTGGCGGGGTAGTCATCACCGGGGGCGACATGATTTTCACGACGTTGCCCGGACTTGCTCCGCCCCTGGCCCAGACGGGCTATCCCAGCATCGTCAGCCCCAATTCAGCCACCCTGACCGGGTCCGTTCATCCCACGGGTTTGGACACGTCGGTTTACTTTCGATGGGGGACCACGCCCGCTTATGGAAATGTGACCGCCACACAATCAATCGGCAGCGGGACCAGTTACGTACGGGTGACAGCGGACCTTCAGGGTCTGTTGCCGGATACAAGCTACTATTATCAGGTAGTGGCGAGTAACATTCTGGGGACGACCTACGCTGACGGAAGGCAGTTCAAAACGCCGCCGCTTCCTCCTTCTCCGACGGGCATTACTGATCCCGCCAGCTACATCTCCTTCTCCTCCGTTCATCTCAATGCCACAGTCAATCCGCACGGCCTCAGAGCCCAAGTCGTGTTCCAGTGGGGAACCAGTTTGGCCTATGGACACGAGACGCCGCCCATTCCGGTTCCATCGATTTACACGGACTGGCATGCGGAGTTTGAGCTTACCGGACTCCTCCCGAACACTGCCTACCATTACCGAGTCGTGATCACGAGCAGTGCCGGAACTCTCATTGGAGGCGATTCCACCTTCACGACAGTCAACGGAGGAGCTGCCCCGACCGCAGTAAATCTTTCCCCGTCGAATGTCACATCGAATTCAGCAACACTTTTTGGCTTAGTCAATCCCAACGGGCTTGGCACGACCGCTTATTTTTGTTGGGGAACCAGCGCCGCCTATGGCAACACCACGGCGCCGCAAGATATTGGCAGTGGGATGGATCCCTTTCCCGCTTACGCGGACCTCACCGGACTTCTCCCGAACACCACGTATCACTACCAGGTTGTAGCGAGCAATAGCCTGGGAACGACATCTGCCAGTAGTGACAAAACATTCACCACCCTCGCACCGGGGGATGCCCCTCCTATCGTGACGACGGGTCAGCCGACTGACATCACGGCGCATTCGGCGAGGTTCAATGCCATCGTCAATCCTAATGGGCTTGTAACCACGGGGTATTTCATTTGGGGAACTGCTTTGAATGAATTCCAAACAGCACCCCGACCCTTTGGCAACGAGCTATATAATATGTTGTTTCCATTCTCGATGCTGGGACTCCAACCGAATACGACTTACCACTATCGAGCCGTGGCGACCAACAACTTGGGAACGACTTCTGGGGCAGATGTCTATTTTGAGACTTTATCGTATGTTTCTTCTCCAACGATCGCAGGGTTTAATTTGCCGATCGACATTACACCGAATTCCGCAACCGTGAATGATTGGGTCAATCCCAATTCATTGGAAACCACCGTTTATTTTCGTTGGGGAACCAGTACCGCCTACGGAAACTCGATCGTCCCCCAGTCGATTGGCAGCGGACAGGTTTCTGTCCAGGTAACTCAAGACCTGACCGGGCTCTCGCCGGATACGACTTACCATTTTCAGACGGTTGCGACCAATAGTATGGGTACAGTGTCTGGAAGGGACGTCGTGTTCACGACGCCCCCGGTCGACTGCCCAGAAAAGTTCATTGACCTGGGGACTGGTTCGAATGGAATGTTGAGTCCCAGTTCCTGTCACTCCGTTGTGAAGGGAGCCCTGTGGTATGCGGATCGATATTTCTTCACGGTTTTTGCTGGCCAGCCAATCTCCATTTCAGTGAGCTCTTCCGAGATCGACACTTATGTTTCTTTGTTGAAAGGCGGGCTCGTGATTGCCTCCAATGACAATGGGGGTGGAGGCAGTGATTCCCGCATCCCTCCGACCACCGGCTTTCTTACTCTATCGGAGGCAGGGACATACACGATTGAGGTGACTTCGGCAGCATCCGGCACAAGTGGCAATTATTCTCTTCTGCTGAAGCTTCCCCCAGGCCCGCTGTTCAGTAGAGATCTTTCTCTTCTGGGAGGCGGAGCGGGAAGCACCTCAACGACCGGCGCTGGGAAGTCGGTCAGAGCGGGCTTTGCCACCGGCACCACACGATCCAAAAAGAGCTCCGCGCTCGATGTTTCGAGCAGTCCGTATGGCACCGCGATATTCAGTGTGACTCAAAATGGCGTGGTCGTGAGTGAAGCGGGGGTTCCATCCTCGCCACCCACCACCCGGGCGCGCATATTCGTCGATTATCAGCCCAATGTCCCTGCTAAAACGGGTCAGCGGAATGCGGGGGAGATCAGCATTAACACCGGCTTTGCCATTGTAAATCAGGGGAGCGAAACGGCGAATATCAGGTTCGAGTTGCGGGATTCGGGAGTAGTCGTGGCCCAGGGTAACAGCACCCTACCCCTGAATCAACATCGTGCGCTCTTTCTCAATGAACTGAGCCAGATGGCCTTCGATTTCAAGTTGCCTGGAACCTTCAACGGCTATGGCACGCTGGATCTCCTCAGCGACCAGCCGCTTGCAGTCTTGGGACTGCGTTTGACGACAAACCAGCGCGGCGAAACCTTGATCACCACGACTCCGATCGCCGATCTGAACCAATCCCCGGCGCAATCGCCCCTCTACTTCCCTCACTTCGCGGATGGGGGCGGATACAAGACTATGGTCATGCTCATGAACACCTCCAATGCGGTGGAGAAGGGGGACTTGAGGATACGAAGCAATCAGGGACAGCCCCTGCCGGTGCACGCCACGGGAAGTTTTCTTTCGGAAATCCCATACTCGATTCAGCCGGGAAATTCTTACGTGTATCTTACCGATGGGGCGGCGGGCACTGTCGATACCGGTTCGGTACAGATCATCCCCCATCCGGGCACATCCACCCCGGTGGGTGCAGCCGTCCTGAGTTACTCGGTGGCGGGAACCCTCGTCACTGAAACCGGCATTCCCTCAGCCACACCCACAAACCATGCGCGCATCTATGTAGACCGTTCCGGGGGGCACAACACCGGGTTGGCCATCGCGGCTCCCGACGCTTCGCCGATCCATGTGACGCTGGCCGCCTACCAGGAGAATGGGGTGACGTCGATGGGCAGCGGCACGTGCGATCTTACGGGCAACGGGCACGATGCAAGATTTGCCAATGAATTTATCCCGGGACTCCCTGATGGTTTTACCGGGGTGCTGGACATTTTTTCTCCAACACCCTTTATCGCTCTCACCCTGCGCTCGCTGACCAACATTCGAAACGATTTTCTTCTGACCACATTCCCGATTGCCGACGCCTCCCAACCCGCTCCGAACCTGCTCATCTTCCCCCAGATTGCGGACGGCGGAGGGTATCAGACCCAGTTCATTCTGATCAGTACCGGAGGCGGTTCGGATGCGACCTTGAACTTTTTCGGAGATGACGGCGCGCCCCTCGCCATTGGGAAGCGCGCGCGATAGAGAACACGCCATCTTTTGTGGGCCTGAGGGTCAATGGCAAAGCTTGTGACATTGGTCAGCTGGGCCAGAGGGTTTTGATTTCGACTCCCAAAGAGATTTCTCCGCCATGGAGTGATCGCTTCAGTGAGTTGAAGCCGCAACACCACCGTTTCCCGCATTCCATCCTCACTCATCGTTTGCCCCTCCTGAAATCTCCTTCAAACTTCTCGACAACTGTCGAGGTCGAAGTTTATCTTTGTTCTCATGCCGATCCGGATTGATCCCGATAAACAGAGCATATCGCTCAGCGTGAAGGATGTGGCGGCGCTGGTGGCCGGTCCCGGGGCCGTTGATGAGGTGGCCTATGGCGTGGCCCGAATGACGCTGGGACGGCTGGCGCACGAGTCCTACCAGGCCAGCCGGGCACAGGAGGAGTCCTCGTTCCGGAAGGAAATCGCTGTCAGTCACTCCTTCCACGTCGATGAATTCGAGGTGTCCATCGGGGGACGCATCGATGGGGTCTCCCAGCGGGGAGAGGTGACCGTGGTCGAAGAAGTAAAATCGACCTTGCGCACACGCCAGGAACTGCTCCGATACGATGCCGCCAGTTTTGAGCGGTATAAGCTTCAGCTGCAACTCTACCTGTATTTTCTCTGGATCGGGGGGATTCGCAGCCTGCAGGGGGTCTTAGTCTTTATCAGCCTCGTCGATGAGGGCCGCTATTCTTTTCAAATCGATTTCGATCCGGAAACCATCGAGGCTCTTCTACAAGATGCCATCCGGCGGGTCATCGAGGAGTGGCGCGCCGAACAGCGCCGTGCTGCCCTGAAGTGGCAACTGGCCGGGAAAATACAGTTCCCTTTTTCTGAAATGCGCCCCTATCAATCCCGGATGATGGAACACATCGAAGAAGCTCTGCTGGCGCGAAAGGACGCCATGGTGTGCGCCCCCACCGGGGTGGGGAAGACCGTGGCTGCCTTGATGCCGGTCCTTCGGTTTGCCCTGCTGGAAAATAAAAAGATCTTTTTTGTGACCTCCAAGACGACCCAGCAGCAATTGGTAGTGGAAACGGTGCGGCAAATTCTCGAGACCGCGGACGCCGCACAGAAGACGGCCGGCTTCAATGTTCTCGTCCTGCGCGCCAAAGAGAAGATGTGCGCCAATGACGTCTGCTTTTGCCATCCCGACTTCTGCAATTACGCCAAGAACTATTTCGCCAACCTCGCCGACTCGAAACTGGTGGACTACTTTTCCAGCCAGGCCCTGATGCTCCCCGATGAGATCTACGCGAAGGGGAGTCCCGCGGGCGTTTGCCCCTTCGAGCTTTCCCTGGAGCTGGTCAACCGTGCCGACCTGATCATCTGCGATTACAACTACGTTTTTGATCCGTGGATTTCGTTGCGGCTGTTTGCGGCGGGCGAACCCTTCGATCACTGCCTTTTGATCATCGATGAGGCACACAACCTCTATTCCCGCGGCCGCGAATACTACTCGCCGGAACTGGAACGCAACACGGTCCGCGAGTTGAAGGCCTGGGCGGAGTCACGGTGCAGGGGATTATCCAGTGATGCTCAGGGGTCTGTAGGGGCGCACAGTCGTGCGCCCTTGAGGTCTAATCAACAAGTTTCTCTCGACTTCACGGGGTCTGACGAACCCGATGACCGCGCCCTGTTCGACCGTCTGGCCACCTTTTTTACTGCTTTTGAAAACTACTTTGAACGCGTGGGGTTTTCGGCCCGCGAGCCGTTTGAAGGCAACCTCCCTGCCGAGCCCAAGTACATCGCCTCGCTGGATTTAAATTTTCTGACAAAACGGTGGTTCGAGCTGGAATCGATGATGCTGGATTACTTCATCTATCGAAAGCGCCGCCACGAGGTCCGACCCGACGATCCCTTCATTGATTTCTATTTTCAATTCTCCCGTTTTCTGAGCGTCGCCTCGATTGGCGGCAAGCAGTTCTCGACGATTTATGATGCGACCGAAAACAGCGAACGGCTGAAAATCGTTTGCAAAGACCCCTCCCGGCAGCTCGCGGCGCGCACAAGCGGTTTCTACAATGCCGCGGCGATGTCGGCGACGCTCGAACCGATGGAATTTTTCCGGGATGTATTGGGGTTCGAGAAGTCGCGGACCCTTTCCATCAGCCTGCCGTCGCCTTTTCCGCCCGAAAATCGGCTTATTGCCATCGTTCCCGAGGTCCTGACCACCTACAACCAACGATCTCGTTTTTACGAGAAGATCGCCCGCATCATTGAGTCAGCCGTACGGGTGCGGCCGGGAAACTATTTTGCCTTTTTCCCCTCGTTCGAGTTTCTGGTCTCCGTGCACAGGTTCTTGGACCTCCCGGATTTCCGCGTCGTGACGCAGCAGCGGGTGATGGACGAAGGGGCCCGGGCAGCGGTGCTGAAGGATCTGAGGACAGCGGCTGCTCCTTCGGTCGGGGATGTCCCTGTGGCTCAGGATGGAGATCCGGGAGAGGGTGGGATCGACACCAGGATTCGGCCACGTCCAAACCATAAAGCTTCCCTCCAGCAAGCTCGATCGACACTGGTCCTCGCCGTCCAGGGAGGAATTTTCGCGGAAGGGGTGGACTATCCAGGAGAGTCCTTGATCGGGGCCATCATTGTCGGCCCGGGGCTGCCCCGTGTCTCCTTCGAACAGGAACTCATGCGCCAGTATTACGACGAGGAATTCGCTGATGTGGAGGGCGGCGAGCGGTCGCGGGGATTCGCCTATGCGTACCTTTATCCCGGGATGAACCGTGTCATCCAGTCGGCCGGGCGTGTGATCCGCAGCGACACCGACCGCGGGATCATCGTCTTGATGGACCGCCGGTTTGCCCAGCATCCGTATATTGATCTAATGCCCGAACACTGGTACCGCTACTCACCGGAGGAATTGATTGCAACGGATCTTGAATCCGCCCTGAGGAAGTTTTGGGGAGGATGAAGAGAATCTGCTGGCAGGAGGGTGGGGTGGAACGGGGAAGAGAAGCCCGGGCCCACTTGTGGGACGAAGGTGGGATGACCGTGCAGAATCTGCAACCCATGCTCGCGGAGTATTCTCTCTCGCTGGAGCAGGCTGCAAGAACCTCAGTCTTTGTCGGGGTGAGTTCAGGGTTTTGTGGGGTGCAACAAGTACCAGATGGACAAGTTATTTAACTGAGCACGAGTCAAACCATCGCTGATGAAGCTACAAGCTCTGCAAGCCTTGCTTTTGACCAGCGTGGTCTAATACAAGTTAATCCTTGGTTAGCCCGACGTGTTCATCGGTAGACTTCGCGACGATGACCGGTCTTTACGATTACAATCGAGCCTTCGTCGTCGTGGATGGCATAGAGAATGCGGTAATCGCCTTGTCGAATACGGAATTTGTCCTGGCCGGACAGCTTTTCAGAGCCAAGGGGACGTGGTTCGCTGCTGAGGTGTTGAATCCGATTCGCAATTTGTTTTCGAATCTTGGGGGGTAGGTCCTCCAACTCTTTGGCGCCAGACGGTTTGATGAGGAGTTTATAGTTTGCCACGACGTTTCAGGTTTTTGAGCACATTTTCGAATGCCAAGTTCGGCTCTTTGGCGCGCGCGTCAAAGACCGCAAGGTCTTGGGCGTCCTCCTCCAGACTGCGTCGGATAGCTGCATTCACCAACTGCGACATGCTTTGCTCGGTTTCGGCAGCTTTCACGCGGAGCGCTTTGCGCAGATGGGGATCAAGATATACGGTGGAACGTCGTAAGTCACTCATGATCAAATTGTGGCACTTTAACGTCATGACGTCAAGCCCTTGTCTGTTGAGACATTTATCGGTCTAACCCGCGCGTGTACCCGGCCGGCGCAAAGAAAGTGCCCTGCCGGATAACGCCCGGGTTGTCAGGCACCAGCGCCGTCAGCGTCAGGCCAAACCAGATAAGGAGCAAACCTATGCCACGCCAATCCGATAGCGTCGACCTCGCTCAGGCAGCGATCCACACCCTGGCCACAAACAATCGCATCGACATCTTCCTCGTCGAGAACCTGAGCGATGAGTTGTGGTCAGCGAAGGTGCCCGGGGCGGCGAAAACCGTCGGCGCGATCGTCGTCCACATCCACAACGTTCGGTGTATGTGGATCAAGATGCTTGGCCACAAGCTGGGTATCCGGCCGCCTCTGAGACTCGATCGGTCGCGAGCGACTCGTACCGAATCAATTGGCGCGCTTCGCGAAAGCCATGCCGCGCTTGCCCGCATCCTGGACCTCGGGCTTGCAGCGGGCGGTAAAGTGGCTGGTTTTCCGCCCGACGTCATGCACTTTCTTGGATACTTTCTTGCGCACGACGCCCACCATCGCGGCCAAATCTGCCTGCTGGCCCGCGAACTTGGCCACGCGCTTCCAAAAGAGGTCGTGATCGGCATGTGGCACTGGTATTCGAGAGCCAAGGAGGCGTTTGAGTGACATGAGCGATTAATTAGCCCTGGCAGCAGACCGTGCTCTGGGTTTGCGCCACCACGGCCGATGAAGCGCCGCGTTTGGCGGCTCGCCGACTAATTTTATGAACCACCAACACACGTCCACGCTGAGCGGTAGGCCACTGGTCGAAGCCATGGCCTCCGGTTCGGACATGTCGACACTGCGCGACGCAAATCTGGATAGTTGCGGCTTGACCAAGTTCCCACTCGAGATCTTGAGGCTATCCGGCCTGACAAGTCTCAGTTTGTTCGACAACCGGCTGACAGAGGTCCCGGGGGACATTGCTCAGTTACATTTACTGCAAACCCTCAACATCTCCCAGAATCAGCTCTCGGCGGTCCCCGACAGTATTGACACTCTTGAACATCTCGAAATGCTCGATCTGGGCCACAATCACCTTACTGAGCTGCCGGCCTACTTGGGCGCGCTGAGAAACCTGGTCTTTTTATATGTCAGCAACAACCAGTTAAGCAGCCTGCCCCCTTCCTTTGCTGCGCTCTCCAGGCTCTGTTATCTCAATGTTGCCGACAACTGCTTTCACGAACTGCCCGGCTGGATTGCCGAACTCCGCAGCCTCATTGAGCTTCGGGTTTACAACAATTCACTCACGACTCTTCCCTCAGGGACCGGCGCATTACGAAATCTTGTTGAGCTGCAGGCGTACAAGAATCAGATCACCACGTTGCCCGATTCCATCGGACAGTTGTTGTCACTCGCCAAGCTGAATCTTCAGGCCAATCATCTGTCCGGGCTTCCGGAATCCATCGGGAATTTGGCCAATCTGGTCGAATTGGACTTAAGGTTCAACCACCTTTCGACACTTCCTTCCAGTATTTGCCGTCTATGCTCTTTGGAATACCTGGATCTCCGCGCCAATGCGCTCACGGCCTTACCGGAGGACTTGCATCAACTGTCACACCTCCGTAAACTCGATTTGCGCTGGAATCGACTGGGGGAACACCCGCGTTGCTTGACGATGCTTGCCAATCAAGGGTGTATTGTTTACACGTGAGCATCTCGGTCGTGAGGTTCGATGATGTGGAAACTACTGATCATCGTCGGTGCTTTGCTGCTCGCGGGCTATCGCGTATGGTCTCTGCGTAAACGCGGCGTTCCAGCGGCGGCGGCGTTGGGCTTTGGCCTGGATCGCCGCCCATTCATCAACCTCGCCGTCGGCACCGTCATCAGTGCCGCGGCCATGTCGGCGATCTTCCTGCTCGAATGGTCGCGCGGGCTGCTGGCGGTGACGCGCGTCAGCCCGGTCGCAGCGCTAGCCCACGATCTCTCGAGCTTCGTCGCCGTACCGTTGATCGAAGAGTTCCTGTTCCGGTGTGCTCTTCTCGGCGCCCTGCTGTTGCTGGTCCGCCCCCCATCCGTCGCCATCGTCATTTCGGCCGGGCTTTTTGGGGGGCTGCACGCAGTAAACGCGAACGCCAGCGTCCTCTCCGTTGTGAGCACAACCCTCGGCGGACTGGCGTATGGCATCGCATTTGCTGCGACTGAGCGGATCTGGCTGCCGCTCGGGCTCCATTTTGGCTGGAACTACGCTCAAGCCCGCGTGTTTGGGTTTTCGATCAGCGGCGGTCCTGTCCGCGGTCCCGCACCTTTTATTCTGCAGCATGACGCCGGTCCCGCTCTGTTCACGGGCGGCCTATATGGGCCGGAGGGCGGAGTCATCGGCTTGGGTGCGCGCGTGTTCGTTCTTACCCTGGTTGCAGCTTGGCTCATCTTCGAACGTCGGCGAGACCGCAGTGCCGATCGTCAGACGGATGATAGGTCGTTCAAACAAAGACCGGTGTGATCGTCACGCGCCGTGGCTGAGAGGCAAGCCGTTAGGCCACGCATGGGGTATCAAGCGACCTGGTGAGATATGATGGCTGCCGATCACGAGCACTGGTGGAAGGGCGCGCGCGGTGAATGGCTGGTTGTCACCCAGGTGGCCCTGATCGGGCTGGTGTTCTTCGGTCCCCGCACGGTGTTTGGTCAACCCACATGGTCGTTTCCCTTTGCGGCGGTGTGTGCGGTTACCGGCGGAGTGTTGATGGTCGCGGGGAGCGTCGTGCTCCTGGCCGGGCTCGTTAAGCTGGGTCCCGCTTTGACGCCGTTACCGTATCCGAAGGAGGGCGCGCGGCTCGTCGAGACCGGTCCGTTCGCGCTTGTACGCCATCCGATGTACAGTGGCGGGCTTGTTCTCGCCTTGGGCTGGGCGCTTTGCGTTCAGGGTTGGCTAACCCTGGGGTATGTGGTTGTGTTGTTCCTCTTCCTCGACCGGAAGTCGAAGCGCGAAGAGAAGTGGTTGGCGAAAAAGTACCCGACGTACGGCGACTACCAGCGACGTGTGCGCAAGCTTGTTCCCTTCATATACTGATCGTGGCGGGGATTCTCGCGCGTCCCCCCTGGCCGGCGCCAAGGACAAGAGCACGCCGGCCGGGCCACAGGTCCACGGTGGGGGAAAACGCGCTGAGCGCTGGGCCACAGGCGGATCGTTTATTCAATAGGGAGACTCAATGGAACCCCTCTCAACTCCGGGACGGACTGAGCAAGTCAACGATATGGAGATGTACTACGAAATTCGCGGAGAAGGCGATCCTCTGGTCCTGTTGCATGGCGGGGGTGGAGTGGGCGCGAATTGGGAGCTGATCTTCAAATCTCCTCCGAAGGGCTACCGGCTGGTGGTTCCAGACCTGCGGGGCCACGGGAGATCGACCAATCCATTACCGGAGTTTACCTTCCGGCAGTCGGCCAAGGACGTACTCGGACTGCTGGACCGTCTCGGTATCGAGCGGTTCAAGGCCATCGGCCTGAGCCTTGGGGCCAAGACGCTGCTTCACATCGCCACTCAGCAACCGGCCCGGGTGGAGGCCATGGTGCTGGTGAGCGCGACACCCTACTTTCCAGAGCAGGCGCGCTCGCTGATGCGCCAGTTAACGCCTGAAAATCGGAGTGAAGCCGAGTGGCAGCAGATGCGACAATGGCACAAACAGGGCGATGAGCAGATCCGGAAACTGTGGAATCAGATGAACGCGGTCAAGGACAGCTATGATGACATGAACTTCACGCCGCCTTACCTGTCCACGATTGTGGCCCGCACCCTGATTGTGCATGGCGACCGGGATCCGTTGTATCCGGTCGGCCTGGCGATGGGAATGTACGCGGCGATCCCTCGCTCGTACCTTTGGATTGTTCCAAACGGCGGGCATGGCCCCATTTTCGGCGAAATGAGCGGGCGCTTCGTCAAAACGGCGTTGGCCTTCTTGCGCGGCGAATGGGCAGGGAGTAACACGGACGCGCATCGTTAGATTGACGAGTACTCCATTGACGGATCACAGCACAGTCCAGGACGAAGTTCCCAAACACCGCCGAGCGGCGGTCGATCTCAGCGTTGTCATCGCCTTCTTTCTTGTCTGCTCAGCCGCCCTCCCAGTATTGGATCCTATATTGCGGCGCGGCCGGGGTCTGGCCGGGGTCCTTGCCCTTGCGGGATACCAGTTTGCATGTGAGGGCTTGGCGTTGGTTTTCATTGTGATCGTTCGCCATGAACGGCTTTCCCGGTATGGATTCACTTGGCGCAACGCGGACAAGTCAGTCGCGCTGGGACTCGTACTGGCTTTAGTTTTAGATCTGGCGATGTCGTGGCAGGCCGGGGCGCTCCTGTGGATTCCGCTACGTCGGCACTCGGCGACGCGCATGTCGATGGCAGACGGACTGTCGGCGAGCATCTTGGGGCTTGCCGCCACGGTGGCGGTGTGGGGCCTTGTGGAAAGTTTTTTCGGGGTCTTCTTTTCCAAGAAGCTCAATGAAGCCCTTGGCCGCAGCGGCCGCGGGTGGCTCTCCACAGGCGCTCTTGGCTTCGCATTCTTCAACGGATTGATTCACTTCGTGATTGGCCAGGGATTCCAAGGCTTTATGACGAGCTTTGCATCCGGATATGCTATTGCGGTGATTCCCGCAGTGACGGAGAATGCCTGGGGGAGCGCAGTTGTGCAGATTCTGACGAACGCTGTCGGGAAGCTGTGAAAGCGCAGGGCGGATGGGGCCCCTATCGGTGCAGACCTTTCATTCTCTGAGGACGATAAAGCCATCCTGGTTCATGGCATAAGTTCTCTTCTGTCGATCCATGGGGATATCAAATGGGTTAATTGGTCAAGCAATATGCACGCTGCCAGGGATCTCAAGACATTTATCGCCTCCCGGGAGCCACCGCCTGGCCCCGGTCTCGGCCTCATCATAGCTCTCGATCAGAATGGAAAGGAACTCTGGATGAAGGTTTCGTCTTTACCGGAGGCTGCGATCTCACATGCAGGTGACAAGATTGCTTCCTGGGTCAATGATAATCAAGATCCGTCCGAGGAAGATGGCTATCACCCCGACGAGCAGGAGGGAGAGTTTCAGATCCTGTCACGGCAGGGTGAAGTCCTCAAGACCTTGGCAATTGAAGGACGACCGATCGCTTTCTCCTCCGATGGACACTCTCTGCTGATCTTGAAGCCTCCTGACCTGAGCCTCTTCGATCTTGAAGGGAACCCGCTCTGGCACATCCCCGCCTCAGACCGATCAGGGGTTATCACGGGTGGCGACCTGAGAGTTGTCCTCTTGTATGACAGGGGCGGACAAGGACTATCTTGGTTCGAACCGAATCATTAGGTCAGATTTGGAGGTCATGCAGCGAGTACTTATAAGAGGCAGATATCATTACAGAAAATTTTACAATGTCAGCCTTCATGGCCGCCATATTAATCTATTTATCGAGCAAGGTCCGGCGCTTGGCCCGGTCCTGGAAGTGACCGTGAAGAGCGTCGATGAGGCCAAAGCCCGGCTGGTGAAGAAGGGTTGCAAGATCATCAAGGACGAGCCGGATTTTCTAGATGCTCTGTCAAAGATCCGTTCGGCCTGGTTTATAATTTGACGCGCTGACCCAAGACGTTCTCAATTCACTCCGGGAGGATGCGGTCTGGGGCGCGGCTTCCAGACGAATCTCACGAGATGGGTGACGCCGTTTTGGGCGTGCACCCGGCCGCGCGGCAAGCAAGAGCGCGCCAAGAGGGTTGCTCACTAGACATGGAAGTAGGAAATGCTAAAAAACCAATACATCGCCGGGATCGGAGGCTGGCTTTTGTTCTTGATCCTCATTCTAATGCTCTTCGCCCCCGCCACAGGGTTGGAGAGATTGACAAATGAATTTCAAAATGCTGAAAAGAAGTTTCCTCTTTTGGCAGGCAATACCCAGTGGGTCCATTACAAGCAGGTTTCCTGGTTGATCTTTGCTGTTACGGTGGCTGTTGGTTTCTCGGCGGGGTATCGGCTCTGGAAAATCCATGCCGCCGAATCGGTACGGTTCGCCATTTTGGCTCTGTGGGTTTCCGGACCTCTTGGAAACTTTCTTTACCTGGTGGCTACACTACTGATCTTTGGCTCGCGAGCGCAAGTGGCGTGCCCAAGATGCTTGGCGCAACCATGGCGTCGTGTATTGTCGCGGGCTTATGGACTGCCTACTTGACGCGGTCCCTTCGAGTGCAAAACACCTACAAAACGAATCTCAATAAGGTTCTCGAGTGACGGTCCTGCCGATAACTGTAACGAAGGGATATCGCGCATTATTTACTCCTGCTCCGCTTTCAGATTCTTGCACAAGGAGAGTTCCATGCACCGATCAAGTCTGTTACTGCATCTCTTTGCACTTATTGCTATGCTGGCTTCCGCCGCTTTTCCCTCCACCTTACAATCTCAGATTTCAACTGATCTGCGGGAAAAGATAGACAAGGTCGCTACAGAGGCTCTGGCCAAGACCGGCGTCCCGAGCGCCTCGGTGGCAGTGGTGAAAAATGGCCAGATTGTGTACGCGAATGCGTACGGTGACGCGCGAATCGAGCCGCGAACCGCAGCCACGCCGGAGATGCGATACAGCATCGGGTCCATCAGCAAGCAGTTCACGGCCACCGCAATTCTCCTACTGCAGGAACAAGGCAAGCTCTCGCTGGACGACCCTGTGTCCAGATTTGTCCCTGATCTCACCCGGGCTAAGGAGGTCACGATTCGCGAACTGCTTTCCCACACTTCGGGATATCAGGACTATTGGCCTCAGGACTATGTGATGCCCATGATGTTGCTGCCCGTCACAGCACAGAAAATCCTGGACGGGTGGGCGCGTAAGGCGCTGGATTTCGATCCCGGTACAAAGTGGGAGTACAGCAATACTAATTATGTGATTGCGGGAGTGATCGTGGAAAAGGCGAGCGGAATGCCGTTACTGCAGTTTCTTCACGAGAAGGTTTTCGCACCTCTTGGAATGAAAAGCGTTGCCAATATTGACGGGGAAAAGCTGGGGGAGACCGACCCGGTCGGCTACTTGCGATATGCCCTGGGCCCACCCCATCCTGCGCCGAAGGAGGGCAAAGGCTGGCTTTTTGCGGCGGCAGAGATCGCCATGACCGCGCGGGACCTCGCCCAATGGGACATCTCCCTTATCGATCAAAAGCTGATGAAGCCGTCTTCTTACCATGCGTTCGAGACCGAAGTTCTGCTTAAGAACGGGTTAGGTACACAGTACGGTCTTGGCGTCTCTGTCAACCTCCAGGCGGGACATCGGGCCTTGTCTCACGGAGGCGAGGTGTCAGGCTTTAACGCAGAGAATATCGTCTTCCCCGATGAACACGCGGCCGTTGTCGTCCTCACCAACCAGGATGCCGCCCGGGCCGCCGGGCAAATTGCTCGGGGCATCGCGCCTCTGCTGCTCGCGACCGAAGATCCCGCGGCTGCACAGAAGCTTGGGCAGGCCCGTAAGATTTTCGAAGGACTGCAAAATGGAAAAATTGATCGCTCGCTCTTCACGGATAATGCAAATAGCTACTTCAGCGAACAGGCACTGAGAGACTTTGCCGGCAGCCTGGCGCCTTTGGGAACGCCGCAGGAATTCAATCAGGTCAACATGGCCCTCCGCGGAGGCATGACACTTCGCGTGTATCGAGCAAAATTCGCTCAAAAGACCCTGCGGGTATGGACCTTCGAAATGCCCAACGGCAAACTGGAGCAGTTTCAGGTGGCGGCACAAGAGTGAGGACCTCGTCGTCGACAGTGACCCCTCCTCGTGCCGTCTGCGCTTGCTATGGATACATTGAGCCGGGATGAATACCTCGTGAGACAATACCGAACAGCACTTAGCAATCAGTGGTTGCGAATTCGGGAGGTGAGACCTTAGCGGCCCGCACAAGAGGGAAAAACGTCCCGAGCAGGCAGTACACCGGGCGCTAAGTCGTACTCAGGGCACTCAAAGTTGCTTATCGCTCACAACCCCACAAGGAGCTCCTCATGATGAACCGGGCACGTGGCCCCTTTGAAGTAAAATTGATCCCTCAGCCGCCAGACGACAATACTGCGGACGCAACCCTGGGTCGGATGTCCATTGACAAGCTGTTTCACGGGGATTTGGAAGCCACGAGCAAAGGTCAGATGCTCACCGCCGGCACTGATGTTCAAGGCTCGGCCGGCTACGTCGCGATCGAACGGGTCAGTGGAACGTTGCATGGTCGCAGCGGCACATTCGTGTTTCAACACAGTGGCACCATGACACGCGGCACACCACAACTGAGCATCACGGTCGTACCGGATTCCGGTACCGGTCAACTGGCGGGCCTTGCGGGCAAGATGGCGATCACCCTCGATGAAGGGAAGCATTCGTACGACTTCGAGTACACCCTGACGGCAACCGTGTGATCACCGACCCGCTGACCCGGATGGGTATCCAAATCGCAGGGGAAAACGAAAACACACATGCCGGGGGGTGTGACGCGCCGGACAGTGGAACGCCCGAGAAAGATGCATTTAATGTGAATGGTCTTCAATGAACCGCTTCCAACAGGTTTTCGACAAGGGAAGATCTTCATGCCTGAAGCGAGTGACAAAGCAAAAGCTATCGGAGGTATAGCCGTCATCCTGGGAATGGTCACTGGGATTGCCAGCTTGATCTCCGCGTATGTTGCGTTTTTCAGCGGCAACTGGGTTGGGACTGGAGCCTGTCTTGGCGCAGCGGGGCTGGCGTTTGGGCTGATCGCAAATGCACTGTGGCGTGATTAGCTCTGACTGAAGACTCATAAGACTGGCTGCCGAAGGAGAAATGCATAATTCATCGATTACTATTCTTGGCGTCGGGAGGGGCGAAAGCTCTGTGCGACTGCCTCGATGGGGTATGTGGCTGGGTGTGAAGTTGAATCCAAGGAGGAATTCATGGTTGAACTGATATCACTCTGGATGCCGATCGTTCTGTCCGCGGTGATTGTGTTCGTGGCGAGCTCCATCATCCATATGGTGCTTCCTTTTCACCGCAGCGATCTTCGCAGTGTTCCCAAAGAAGACGAGGTCATGGAGGCGCTTCGCCCGTTCAATATCCCCCCGGGGGATTACGGAATACCGTGTGCCGGGTCGATGGAGGCCATGAAGAAACCGGAATTCATCGAGAAGATGAAGGCGGGTCCTGTCCTTTTCATGACCGTCGTGCCGAGCGGCCCGCCCTCGATGGGCGCGAGTCTCGTTTTGTGGTTTATCTACTCGGTGGTCGTCAGTGTGTTTGCCGGTTACATTTCGGGCCGGGCGTTGCCCGTGGGCGCAAACTATCTGGCGGTCTTCCGGTTTGCCGGGTGCACAGCGTTCATCGGATATTCGCTGGCACTGCTTCAGAACTCGATCTGGTACAAGCGCAACTGGGGCACAACGGCGAGGTCGATGATTGATGGTCTGGTGTACGGACTCCTGACGGCCGGGACGTTCGGTTGGTTGTGGCCGAGGTAATGATCGAGGTCTTTCGGGAACCCCACACGCCCACCGCAAAGCCGGATTGATCGCGAGGGCACGAAGACTTAACCTCGGGTGTGCTCATTGGACTGATGATCCGGCCGGAGAGGCCTTTGCGGTGCTGTGCGGCCCCATTGGCACATTTCACGGCCTTGACTGGGCTGCGATGGAGGGCTGATGGATGATTGGAGCACGGTCCGGGTCTTCGGTGCACGTCCCGAGGTCGGGGAGTGTGTGATTCGGCCCAGCGCCTACGGAGTCGTGGAGGATGTAGAAGGGCGGCTCGCGGTGGTCTGCACTACACAGGGAAACTTCCTTCCGGGAGGCGGCATCGAAGCGGGAGAAACTCCGGAAGAGACGATTAAACGAGAGACACTCGAGGAATGCGGGCTGCTCGTCCGGCTCGGGGCCTGGACCCTCCGCGCGGTCCAGTTTGCCTACTCGGTGTCGGAAAGCACTCATTTCGAAAAGAGGAGCATCTTCATCGAGGGCACGGTGGAGTACCCCTTCAAGAAGGCATTCGAGGCTGACCACGAACTCGTTTGGATTAAACCCGCCACGGCAGCCGGGATCCTTTCACACCCGAGCCACAGCTGGGCGGTCGAGCAGTGGCGGTTTGGCAATGCCCGCTGGTGAAGTGGACGGTTGTTCGCCCGGTGGGTTGGCCTTCAGTCAATAATGTGGGGATTTGAGGGGTGGTCCGTAGGAAAGGAGCTAGCCATGAGTAATGCGATCCTGGTCGGGCGTGGCCGGCAGTTGATTGAGCTCTCGCGGCAAGCATGGGAACAAGATCTGGCGAAGGTGCCGGAGCACATGGCAGCGCGGCTGGCCTTTATGACGGAGGCACATCATCGGGTCCGTTCCTGGGTCGTCCGTGAGCTGCCGCGCCAGAATGCGCCGATCACCGTGGCGGCCATTGCGCGAGCGCTGGGCCTATCCGAGGCACACGTGACGAACCTCCTGGACGATCTGGAGCAGCACCTGTTTTTTCTGGTGCGCGACACCCAGGGATCGGTGAACTGGGCCTTTCCGGTGACGTTAACTCCCACCCCGCACGCTTTGAGGTTCAGTACAGGAGAACAGTGCTTTGCCGCTTGAGCGGAGGACGCGATGGCGGCGTCCTTCGTCGAAGGGCGATTGAGAAATGAGCCGGTGACAGTGACCATTCAAACGGCGTGTGGGCATTGTGACCAACCCCTGCGGATAACCGTGAATAGCGAGATGCAGTCAACGGTCGAGGAGCCGACCGCCAAGCCGCTGATCTTCGAGCCGCAAGTGGATTGGGCCACCTTCCGGGAGCCGAACATCGTTCATGCCTATTGAAGGCGGTCAATTTTCTTCTGGTCAGAAGAACACGCAAGGGCCTATCGGGAGCAAATGCAGCAGGTGGACGGAACTTACCTGACGCTGGAGCAGAGTGCATATTCAACCCCGATTGCACAGGGAGCACTGTTTGGGTTCCGGTGAATCAGGCTGGCCGCTGCTTTCGTTGGCGCGCGTTGGCGGCCGACGGCACTGGTGAAATCAAGGTGAAGCGCGAGTGATTTGGCAGGCACCCTTCGATTGGAAAAGAGTGCCAGAATTACCGAACTCATTAAGGGCTACTTGAGATAGAGATCGTTGTCTAGCGCGCCTTTTTCGCCACCGCAGACCGCCGAGGACCTCATCTCGAGAAGAGGAGGGACAGGAGACCTCGCCGGGGCAGGAGACATGCCGGCTGCAATTGAGGGCTATCACACAAACGAAATGAAGATCTCGGCGCGGATGGGCATCCTTGGAGGCGGCGTCATTCTTCTGACGGCTGTCTCGGTATACGTGGCCAGTCAGCTACCCGCGTGGGCTGCGAACGGTCTGTTACATCCGATCCGACACCGCGTTCATCAGCCCCCGCCGGCCCACTGTGAAGAGAGTGTTTTCACGGGCGCAGGCGTCACCCTCAGGGGGTGGAATTGTCGGGCATCGGGGACGCCTCGCGGCACGGTGGTCTACCTGCACGGAGTTGCTGACAATCGGACGAGCGGCTCAGCCATCGCGGAGCGCTACTGTGGGCGGGGGTTCGAAGTCGTGGCCTACGATAGCCGGGGTCACGGAGAGTCGGGTGGTGACACATGCACGTACGGTTACTTCGAGAAGAAGGATCTGCATCGGGTCCTGGACACCCTGGAGCCGCACCGAATCGTCTTGTTCGGGACCTCGTTGGGTGCTGCAGTTGCTCTCCAAGAGGCGGCCGAAGACAAGCGCATCAGCGCGGTGATCGCGGTTGAATCGTTCTCCGACCTGCGGACAGTCGCTGTGGAGAGGGCCCCGTTTTTCCTCACCCGGGCAACGATTCGAAAGGCATTCCTTCTCGCGGAAGAATGGGGCAGGTTTCGGGTGGACGCCGTCAGCCCTGTTGCAGCCGCAGCGCATATTTCTGTGCCGGTATTATTGATCCATGGAGCGCTCGATCGCGACACGCCAGTGGCGCACTCCCAGAGAATTTTGGCGGCGCTCCGCGGACCCAAGCAGTTGATTGTAGTCCCCGGGGCTCACCACAACGAGTCTTTGCAAGGGGATGTGTGGAGTGAGATCGATAAGTGGATTGACGGGGCTGTTCGAGAATGACGCCGGCGGGCGGACTCGCACGGACCCCGCAAGGCGTGATGAACAGGGCCGCGCCGCGGTCCGATCAAGGAGGCCTGTTTAATCCAATGGCGAAGAACCTTTACATGGTGGTTGAGAATTTTCGATATGGTGACCCGCTCCCGGTATACCGCCGGTTCCGCGACCGTGGCCGCCTTGCGCCCGACGGTCTGCGATACATCAATAGCTGGGTCGCGGCGGACTTCACCCGCTGCTACCAGCTGATGGAGTGCGAGGACCAACGGTTGTTCGAGCGCTGGATCGCGCAGTGGGAGGACCTCGTGCAGTTTGAGGTCGTGCCCGTTGTGACGTCTCCTGAAGCAGTCGAGGCCATTACTCCGAAGTTGTGACGACACGAGGCGGCAAATTGAGGACCCTGGTCCGGGGGATGGGAAGCACGACGGCGCTTAAGCGAATGGGGGGGTGATATGGCCGCAGATTTTGAACCGATTTTTAAGAGGTTGCGGGCGATCCTGCAAAAGCATTCAACGGCTCTCTCAGTGACGGAAGACAGCCCGAGTCGGTATTGTCTCGGAGCCCCCCCAGGTCCGAAAATGAAGAGGCCGATTCCTGTCGCCTGGACTGAAATTGGGAAGAATTATGTGAGCTACCACCTCATGCCGGTTTACGGATGTCCCCAGTTGCGCGATGGCATGTCGAAAAAATTGAAAGCGCGGATGCAAGGCAAGTCCTGCTTCAACTTCAAAGTCGCCGATGAAATGCTCTTTAAGGAGCTTGAGAAAATCACCGTGCAGGGATTTGCAATTTTCAGAAAGGCGGGATACATCCCTGAGAAGAAGTAGTTCGATATTATTTCAGTTTATTTGGCCTAATGAATTTCTGCGATGCCGAGGTCGATCGACGTGACAATAAATGAGGCGCTATCCATCCTGGAGAGTTTGGAAAAAGACATGAAGGGATACCAATTCGAAGCAGAGAGCTGTAATAAGAGGATCAATGCCTCCTTTGCCCTGCTGGCGGTGAATGCCCTGCAAACTTATCTGTGAGGGGAAGTGCTCGCCGCCCAAACCGAATTCCAAACTCTGGCGGAAGAGCTGGCTGTTCGCCAACGCTCGACCAGTGCGAAATCTTAGATGGTTATTGAGAATGAGAGAATTTAGCGGGATCTCAAACTGTGGAAATAGGAGATGTTCTAATTCGCGGCTGGGCCGCCCAGTCTCTCCGGACGTTTTGAGAACGTCACTATTTTTGATCCTTATCGATCATTTGAACCGAGGCAACCATTGAGCATAAGGTCCGGTTGGAAGGTCTGCGTTGCGGCGGTTCTGATTCAGACGTTTATCTGGCTGGTCCCGACCTCCTCAGCCGCACAGCTGACCGGGATCGAAATATCAACCTCCGAACAAATCGAAACTGAGTTCAGTTCCGTTCCCTGCAAGAACGAAGAGCGTTTGGAAGCTGTAAGATCTTTGTTCTTAAAAATGGGGGCACATCCCTCGGAGGTATCCCCCGGGGAGTTCAAGAATGTCGAGAATCTGGTTGTTCGCAAGGAAGGATCTTCCCAGGAGGTCCTTATTATTGGAGCCCACTATGACAAAGTGCCGGAGGGTTGTGGGGCTCTGGACAATTGGACGGGGATTGTTACTTTGGCGCATCTGTATAGGAGCTTGAAAAACGTCCCTTTGAAGAAGACCCTCTTATTTGTCGCATTCGGAAAGGAGGAAAAGGGCCTGGTCGGATCAAGAGCCATGGCCGAAGCGATCCCAAAGGATCAGGTCGCCCTCTACTGTGCAATGATCAATATCGACAGTCTGGGTTTAGCGGCCCCGCAGGTAGACGATAGCGTCTCCAGTGCCAGCCTCGAGGCGCTGGCTGCCGATCAAGCCCGGAAGATGAAGATCCCCTTTGGTCACGCCCGGATCCAAAATGCCGAGGCCGACTCCAGTCCTTTCCTGGCAAGAGATATTCCTGCCGTCACCCTTCATGGAATGACAAATGAGTGGTCGAGAATACTCCATAGCCGCTGGGACCAGGCGGCGAAAGTAAAACCGATCAGCGTGTATCTCGGGTATCGGCTTGCTTTGGCGTTGGCGGTCCATCTGGACGAACTCCCTTGTCGCGCCGGGAATTCGGGCAGGTGACCGTTTCGAACGGCAGAATCCTTCCTGCGATGTCGGCCGCCTACTGGATTGCCGCTCCAAAGATCACAAATCCTTCGATACATACACCATCGTATCTTCAATCTTCATTTCGAAATCACGTTTCTTGAACAGGGCGACCATGCGGCGGTTGTCGGTAGTGGTTTGGGCGACGACCCGCTTCAAGTTCCATTTCTTGGCAATGTCCAGGCAGAAATCGGTGAGGGCCGTGCCAAGCTCCCTGTTCTGCCAGGCATCGGCAATCAGGATGGCATACTCCACACTCTCATGGTCCGGATCGGCGATGAGTCGACCGACGCCAATTATTTTTCTTTTTCCTTCCTCGAGGACTTCCGCGACGATGGCCACCTCCCGGTCATAGTCGATATAACAATAACGGCTTGCGACCTCGTGGGTTTCCCAATGAAAGAAATAACGGAACCGGTGAAAAAGGGATTCCTGCGAACAGCTGCGCAATAGATCGAACCAGAGGGGTTCGTCCTCGGGTTTAATAGGTCGAAAGGTGACACTCGATCCGTCGGGCAATCGGGCGAGTTTTACGTACTCCTCAGGATAGGGGTGAAGCGCCAGATGCGCGTACCGGGTTTCGGAATGAAAGGTGGTTTCCTTGTCGATGACGACCCGGGCATCCAGCGCCAGGACATCTTCCGGTGTGACGACCAGCGGATTAATGTCCAACTCTTTGACCTCCGGATAATCGGCCGCGAGGTAGGACAGGCGGATCAGAACGGCAATAAGCCTTTCAACGTTTTTGGGCCGGCTCCCGCGGTAACCTGTCAGCAGGGGATAGATCTTGAGAGATTCAAGCATGAGCCTGGCGAGGCGTTCATTGAGGGGTGGAAAACCCAGGGCCCGGTCGGCAAAGAGTTCTGCGCCTGTTCCGCCCATTCCGGCAAGAATGACGGTGCCGAAGATCGGGTCTCGCTTGATTCCCAGGATCATCTCGAGGGCATCCTTGGTCCGGGCCATTCGCTGGACGGTGACGCCATCGATCCTGGCATGAGGCGCTTTCTCTTTGGCATTGCGGATGATGCGATCGAAGGCCGTGCTGACCATTTCCTCGTCGCCCAGGTCAAGCATCACGCCGCCCACATCGGTCTTATGGGTGATCTCGGGAGACCATATCTTCAAAACGACGGGGAATCCAATCTTCCGCCCAATCGTCACCGCTTCTTCGGCAGTCCCGGCCGGATAGGGTGTGGTGGAAGGGACCCCGTAGGATTCCAGCAAGGATTTCGAGGCTTCTTCAGAAAAGATCGTTCCAGTGGTTGGCAACTTTGCCGCAAATTCTCCCCGCAATTTCTCCCGGTCCACTGAAAACTCGACCGGGATGTCCTTGGGGGTCTCATACAAAATTTCCAGGTTGCGGGAATAATGAACCAGGGTCATGAAGGCCCGTATGGCCTGCTCCGGGGTCTGGTACGCTGCCACGCCGGCATCGTTGAGCATCTTGATGCCCTCCCGCATACTGGCTCCGCCGAGCCACGCGGCCAGGATGGGTTTCGTAGTTTCCGGCACGAGCAGGCTGATCTCTTTGGCTGTCGCGATTGTGTTGGTCATGGCCTGCGGGGTGAGGATCACCAGCACGGCATCCACACCGGGATCTTCAAGCACAATTTGGGTGGCCTTGGCGATCCGTTTGGAACGTGCGTCCCCCAGCACGTCCACGGGGTTCCCATGGGACCAGAAGGGCGGAAGATTCTCGTTCAATGCGGCCATGGTCTTTTCCGACAATCGCGCCAGAACCCCGCTGAGGGAGATGAGGGTGTCGGTCGCCATGACCCCGGGGCCGCCGGCATTGGTGATGATCCCGAGGCGTGGTCCCCGGGGGAAACGGTTCCGCCCAATGAGCTCGGCCACATCGAAGATATCGCCGATGTCGTACACCCGGGCGAGGCCGACCCGCTGGAACGCGGCGTCATAGATGGCGTCTTCGGACGCCAGGGCGCCCGTATGCGATGCGGCAGCCTCCGCCGATTCGGGAAAACGCCCGGACTTGTAAACGACGATGGGTTTCGTTCGCGCAAAAGCACGGGCTGCGGCCATGAATTTCCTGGCCTGCTGGATGGATTCGATGTACAGCAGGATGGACTGGGTGTTCTCGTCCTCCCCGAGAAAATCGATCAAGTCCCCAAACTCCACGTCCAGCCCATTGCCCATGGAAACGAAATAGGAGAAGCCTATGTTGATTTCCATGGCCCAATCGAGCACGGAGGTGCAGAGGGCGCCTGACTGGGAAATGAAGGCCACGCTCCCGGCCTTGGGCATCCCCGTGGCAAAACTGGCGTTGAGTTTCCGGGAAGGAACAATGACGCCGAGACAGTTCGGCCCGATGATCCTCATGTCCTCAAACTTCCGCTTTTCAAGACGGATTTGTTCTTCGAGCTTCCTTCCTTCTTCTCCGATCTCCCGGAAGCCGGCGGATTGGATGATGATGCCCAGGATGCCTGCTTCGCCGCATTCCTTGACCGCCTGGGGCACCTGTTCCGCCGGGGTGCAGATGATGCCCAGTTCGGGGACGCGAGGAAGGCTCTTGAGGTCCGGGAAACAGGGAACCCCGAGCACCGCTTCCTGGGTCGGGTTGACCGGGTAGACCACGCCCTTGAACCCTCCCCCAATGAGGTTATTGAGCGTCTTGCCACTGACGCTGTTGGGATTGGTCGTGACGCCGATCAGGGCGATGCGTTGCGGGTTGAAGATCTTGTCAAGGTTGCGAATGGACATCGATGGTCAAAACAAGAAAACACCACCAAGGCGCAGCGGCCGCGGGCGTTTGCGTCTCGGTGGTGTTGATAGAAGTTCCTCCTCAGTCGAGGCGGTTTATTACAAACCGTACATCTCCACGATTTCCTGCTTGGTCTTGCCCAGGATGTTGAACTTTTTTCCGACCTTGATGAAAGCGCTCAGGGCTTTATCGAGGTGGTGGATTTCATGTCCGGCCGAAATCTGAGTCCGGATGCGGGCCTGCCCTTGGGGAACGACAGGGAAGAAAAAGCCGATGGCGTAGATCCCTTCGTCATAAAGTGTTTTGGAAAGATCCTGAGCGAGTTTGGCGTTGAACAGCATCACGGGGACGATGGGCGTGTCGCCTTCCTTCAAGACAAAGCCGGCGTCCGTGAGACCCTTTCTCCAATAAGCCGCATTCTTTTCCAGCTTGTCCCGCCGCTCCGTACTGGCGACAAGAATCTCCAGAACTTTAAGAACTCCGGCAACAACCACCGGAGCGATGGTGTTCGAGAAGAGATAGGGGCGGGCTTTTTGCCGGCACATCTCCACCAACTCCTTCCGCCCGGAGACGCAACCCCCGGAGGCTCCTCCGAGCGCCTTCCCGAAGGTGGTGGTGATGATGTCGATCTTGCCGACCACGCCGCACTTCTCGTGCGTTCCGCGGCCGGTCTTCCCGATAAATCCTGAGGCATGGGAATCATCCACCAGGAGCATGGCATCATATTTCTCACAAAGAGCGACCATGAGATCCAGCTTGGCCGTATCCCCATCCATCGAGAAGACACCGTCGGTAATGACGATCTTCAACCGCTTGTCGGAGTGGAGCTGGAGCTTTTCTTCGAGGTGACCCATGTCGGAGTGCTTGTAGGTGTCATGGATGGCGCTGCAAAGGCGGATGCCGTCAATCAGCGAGGCATGCACCAACCGGTCGGAGATCATGACATCCTCTTTGGTGAGGATGGCCTCAAAGACGCCGGCATTGGCGTCCATGCAGGATGGAAAGAGAAGGGTATCCTCCGTGCCCAGAAAGGCCGTGACCTTTCTCTCGAGTTCGCGGTGGATATCCTGGGTTCCGCAGATGAATCGGACCGAGGACATGCCATAGCCGCGCGCATCCAGTCCCTCGTGGGCGGCTTTCAAAACGTCGGGGTGGCTGGACAGCCCCAGGTAATTATTGGAGCACATGTTGATGACCTTCTTCAAAGAGGCCCCCACCGGGTACTCCACTTCGATGTCGGCTGCCTGTGGAGAGTGGATG
Source organism: Terriglobia bacterium (assembly GCA_020073085.1). Lineage (NCBI taxonomy): Bacteria > Pseudomonadati > Acidobacteriota > Terriglobia > Terriglobia bacterium. The sequence goes on from JAIQFV010000004.1 coordinate 105,444, forward strand.
AACCGTTCCTGCTTGAAGATTCCTGCCTCCTGAATGGCTTTGAGCTGTTCCTTATAAAGATTGCTGATCCTCTCGGTATAGGCCATCGTCGATCCTCCTCGATATGACACGGATTCCCCGGCCTGGATGCCGGCCGGAGAGGTATCGGAACTGCGCCCCATCTGCAGGGCCGGTTACTGCGCTTACCCCTTCTTCTGAATGAACCCCTCGACGAGCAAGGCGATCTTGTTCACCGAATCGAACGCCTCCGGGGTCGCCTGATCATCGGGGATCTGGATGCCATATTTGTTCTCCAGAAAACGCTTCAAGGAAACCATGGAAAATGAATCCACAATGCCCCCCGAGATGAGCGGGGTGTCGAAGGTGATGGGTTCGCTGTCATCTTCCAGGTATTCCTTCTTCACATAACTAAGAATGACGCTTTTCATATCGTCCATTTCAATTGCTCCTCGCGTGTGCTTCGAATAGTTTTGGTAGCCGGGATGCCATGTTTTTCATGGCATCCCGGACATTTCCGGACTGTCACACCGCTCGATGCCAACATCTCCGGGATGGACAAGGATCGTCCATCCCGGCCACCGGGACAATTGTGCTGGCGAAACAATCTTCAATCGTCTTCCAGGCTCGACGTATCGCCGATCTCCTCGCCCCACTCCTTGGCATGGAGGATGCGGCGCACCAGCTTTCCGCTGCGCGTCTTGGGCAGGGACTTGAAGAATGCCATCTCCTGAGGCATGGCGAGAGGAGAGAGCTTTTTCCGGATGAAGTTCATGATCTCCAATTCCAGGTCCTTGCTCGGCTCAAACCCCGGCTTCAGCGATACAAAGGCTTTGACCACTTCCAGGTTGATGGGATCAGGCTTGCTCACTACTGCCGACTCAGCCACCGCGGGATGTCCCAGGAGGGCGGATTCCACTTCAAACGGGCTGACGAGGTGGCCGCCGGTGTTGATGACATCATCGTCGCGGCCCACAAACCAGAAATAGCCGTCCTTATCCATCCGGGCCCGATCGCCCGTCAAGTACCAACCGTTGCGTTGCTTCTCCTGGAACGCCGTTTCGTTGTTCCAGTAGGATCGCATCATCGAAGGCCAGCCGGGCCGGAGGCCGATGAGCCCGATTTTCCCAAACGAGGAGTGGGGCTCATAAGTCGAGGGGTTCAGAATCGCGGCGGTGATGCCGGGGAAGGGTTTGCCCATGGAACCGGGCCTGACTTCCATGCCGGGATAGTTACTGATCACAATGCAGCCCGTCTCGGTCTGCCAGTACGTATCCAGGAATGGCATCCCAAAGACCCTCTGGGACCAGACCACGGCCTCCGAGTTGAGCGGCTCGCCAACGCTGGCCAGATGCCGCAAGGTGGAAAGGTTGAATCGCTTGACAATCTCGTCGCCTGCTTTCATCAAGGAGCGAATTGCCGTCGGGGCCGAATACCACATCGTGATCTTGTACTTTTCGATGAAACGGTACCAGGCTTCCGCCGAGAACCCGGCGTCCAAAACACATTGAGTGATGCCGAGGCAGAAGGGAGCGATGATTCCATAGGAAGTCCCGGTCACCCAGCCCGGGTCGGCCGTGCACCAGTAGATATCGTCCTCCTGGAGATCGAGCACCCACTTGGCCGTGAGGTACTGAGAGATCAATGAATAGTGAACGTGCCTGACCCCCTTCGGTTGCCCGGTCGTGCCGGAGGTGTAATGGAACACGGAAGGGGATTCGGCCCGGGTTGGAAAGATTTCCAGCTCCTCGACCGGTTTGGCCTCACCCAGAGAAAAGGCCACCTCGCGTTCCCGGAGGGGCGTCTTCCCGTCATGGTCGACGATGATGACGTGTTCGAGGTGGGGCAATCGCTCCAGGATCTTTTTGACTTTAGACGCATGCTTCTTCTGCGTGATGATGGCCTTGGTCCCCGCGTCACTCAGGCGAACATAAAGCGATTCGTCGCCAAAGGCGGAGAAAAGCGGCTGAGCGATGGCCCCGATTTTCAGGAGGGCCAAAAAGCCAATATACAGCTCCGGAATTTTGTCCATGAACAGGCAGACCCGGTCCTCGTTCCGGATGCCCAGGCCCCGGAGGTAGGCGCCGATGGTGTTTGAGGCCAGGCGAATGTCGTTGTAGGTGTATCGCCGCTCCACTCCGCTAAACCCCTCATGGATGAGGGCGAGTTTCGAAGCCTTGCCCATCTGGCAGACCCGGTCGGTGCAGTACCACCCGATGTTGATCACATCACCGGCCTTGTATCCGAGTTCTTTTTCGGACATCGACCAGGAGAAATTCTCCAGTCTTCCGTCATATGAACCTATATTGGACATAGCCCTCCTAGGCAGGCTTAGGTCTTTCGAGGAGGACGACGGCTTTGGCTAAACCTTGGGTATGGGAAAGCGATACATGAATGCGGGTAATACGGTTCTTGCGGCAGAATTTTTTTACTTTCCCATAAACGATGGCGCGGGGTTTTCCAAGTTTGTCGTTGATGATTTCGATCTCGTCAAATCGATAGCCGCCGCGATAGCCGGTCCCCATGGCTTTGAAGAAGGCTTCTTTTGCGGCAAACCTTGCGGCTAAATGATGCGAACTGCTTCCTCTCGATCGACAGTATGCAATCTCCCGGGTTGTGAATAACTCTTCCTTCAAGCCTCCGACGCGCACGAGGTTTTGTGCGATGCGGCGAGTTCGGATTATATCCATGCCGATGCCGAAAAGCAATGCAACAACCTCCGGGGGAAGTAAACTCCAAATTCCAAAAGCCAAAGTCCAAGTAATAACCAAAAACCAAATCCCAAATTCCAAACGGGGTGGTTTTTTCGCAGGTCGCTCATGTTTGGAAGTTGGAATTTGAGTTTTATTTGGACTTTGGCTTTTGGAATTTGAAGTTTCACCCCTTGGTCGTCTTAAAAGGGTTCTCTGTCCGCTCCTACTGCTGGTGTGTCCAGATCAGCGATTCGAGCAGGGGGACGGCTCCCTCCTGATAGATATCAGTCAGCCCGGCGGCCCGATCTTTCCGCGCGAGGAAGGTGGCGAAGCGTGGCGCCTGGAGTTCGAAGGCGGCGCGCGGGAACCGGCCCGTCCAGCTGTGCCGGGAATGATACAGGCCGATCACGTCGTTGAGCAGCGCGGCGGCGACCGGCAGTCGGCCGGTTCCCTTGCCGAGATAGGCCATCTCGCCGGTCTCCTCGCCGTCGAGTACCACAACGTTGTTCTCGGCTCGAACGCTTCCCAGGTGGCCTTCGGCGGGGACGGCGAGCGGCAGGACTCCGGCAGTGGGGGATTCCGGACTGGCCATGAACAGGCCCACCAGCTTAACCCGCAAGCCGAGGGAAGGGGCATCGCGCACCAGGACAGGGTCGAGATCGTAGAGTCCCCGGATGTTAAGTTCCTCCACCCCGAATCGAAGCCCCTGGGCCCGCGAACAAAGTATTAGCAGTTTCTGCGCCGTGTCCCATCCCGACAGGTCTAGTTCCGGCTCCGGTTCCGTGATGCCGAGGGAGCGGGCGTGGTTCAGTGCGGATTCAAACGAAAGCCCTTGCTCCATCTGCTCAAGGATTACGTTGCAGGTTGATGAGAGCACGGCATGGATGGTTTGGATTTGAAGGTGTGCTAACGGCCGCTCGACTGCGTACAACAGGGGCCATCCGGCGGCGATAGCATTATGGTAGGCAAGCCGAACTCCGTGCGCCAGCGCGAACTGCTCCAGGTGAGGTCCGTGCTGCTTGATCAGAAGCTTGTTAGTGGTCGCCACAGGGCGCTTTCGCTGGAGTGCGATCTCCAGGAGGCCGTGCGTATCGCTTCCCCGCGTGGCCTCGATGACGACGTCGATGTCGTCCCGCCGCACCAACTTCTCCGGATCGTAACCCAACTCGATCGGCCCCAAGCTTGGATCGAGGGTACGTGAAGGATCGATATCGGCCACGGCAGCCACATCCAGGCGGAGGTTGTAGTCCTCAATGAGCTGGGCATGCCGTTCGGCCAGGAGTCGCAGGAACAGCCCCGTCACCCGGCCTGCCCCCAGGATGCCGAGGCGGACCGTCCGGACTTCGCGTTGTGCGACCGTGGGGACGTCACGCATCAGGCGGAGCGACTTGCGCGCGTGCACGTCGCGCAGGATGGCCGAGATCTGCTCAGTCTCCAGCAAGAACGCGTCGTGGCCGTGGGGGGAGCGGAGTTCGGCGTACTCCACCGGCTTGCCCAAATGGTTGAGAATGTCGGCCCCCAGATGGACGTCTGCGGCCGGGTAGAGTTGGTCGGAGCTGATGCCGATGACGAGGGTGCGACATCGAACCTGCTCCAGGGCATCCACGATGCTCCCGCGGTTCACGCTCACATCAAACAGGTCCATGGCCCGCGTAAAGAGAATGTAGGTGTAAGGATCGAAACGTTTAATGCTTTTCAGGCCCTGGTAGCGCAGCCACGATTCCACGTTGAACATTCCGCGCTCGCCCAGGGTCGCGCCCGGCGGCTTGAACCAATCGCGGCCGAACTTCTCCTCAAGACTGGTCGATGACCGGTAGCTCAGCATCCCGACGCCGCGGGCAACCATCTGGCCCCAGGCGGAGCTGGCTTCATTTCCGTTGATGTCCAGCTCGACGCCCCGCCGCTGGAGCCAGTTCCATCCGATCTGGAGGGGCGTGGTGCGGAGCGGGGCCGCTACCACCACCCCGAGGTCCACTTGCTCGCCCGATTCAATGGCCCACTCCCAGGCCAGCATGCCGCCCATGCTGGCGCCGATCACCATCCGGAGTCGATCGATCCCCAGTTGGCGAAGAAACAAACGCTGGACACGAACCATGTCCAGCGGGGTGAGGAGCGGGAACCGTGTGAGATAGGGTTCTCCGTCCGATGCCGGAAATCGCGGCCCGGTTGTGCCGTAGCAGCCGCCCAGGAGATTGGGGCAGACCACGAAATATCGCCGGGTATCAATGGCGCGGCCCGGCCCGACCAGTTGCTCCCACCAGCCATGTGGTTGGCCGGCAAAATCACCGGTCACGTGACAGTCGAAGGCGAGTGGGTGGATGACAAGCACGGCGTTGTCCCGCGATTCGTCGAGCACGCCCCACGATTCGTAGCTGACCTGGACCTGCGGCAAGTGTCCTCCGTGTACACAGGTCAAACCGTCGGGCAGATCCAACTGGACGACCTTTCCCAGTTCGACCGTCGGCGAGTCCCACCAGAGTTCCCGGTGCTCTTCCATATTCGAGATTCCTCGTTGTCAGATGGCCGTCGGCATTTAGAATCGAAGAGGAGGGACAGTCACCAATCGCGGGACTGTCCCTGCCTTTTGTCGGGATTCGAAACCAGAGGTTGGCCGGCGATCTTGGCGCCACTGCGGTGCAAGTCTATTTCGCCCCATCCGGCACCAGGATCACCTTGCCACTGTTGCCGGAAATCATCAAATCCATGGCCTGGACATAATCTTTGAGTGGAAAGGTATGAGTAATGATGGGAGTAGGATCGACCTTTCCGGATTCCAGAAAACGCGCCGCCTTGTACCATGTGCCAAACATCGTTCTTCCGGTGATCCCCAGAACGCGAATCCCGCGCATGATGACCTCGTTGTTGAGATCCAAGGTCTGCGGTTCGCTGTACAACCCGAGTAAAGAGGCCCGTCCGCCGGGCGTCACCATGGCCAGCCCCTGGTGCAACGCCTTCGGATTCCCGCTCATCTCGCACATCACATCAACCCCGTCACCGTGAGTCAGTTCCAGAACCTCTTTGACCACGTCGGTATTCTTTGGATTAAACGCATGCGTGGCGCCCATTTTTCTTGCCAGGCCGAGACGATACTCGTTGACGTCAGTGGCAATCAGAGTCGTCGCGCCACACGCGTTCGCGACCGCCACCGCAAGAAGTCCGACGGGGCCGCAACCGATCACCACGCAAGTCTTTCCGGCCACATCCTCTGACAGCACTGTGTCGATGGCGTTTCCCAAGGGCTCCTGGATGGTGGCCACTTCGGGTGGGATGGACCGGGAATTCTTCCATGCATCGACTTCGGGAAGACGCATGTAGTCGGCAAACGATCCGTTCGTATCGACCCCGAGAATTTTCAAGTTTCGACAGATCTCGGGCTTGCCGGTCTTACACTGGAAACACCGCCCGCAGGGGATGTGTGTCTCGGCTGAAACATAATCTCCGACCTTGATGGAGGTCACTTCATTGCCGACGTCGACCACTTCGCCCGCCAATTCGTGGCCCATGATCTGCGGCGTCTTGATCCGGTGGGCGGCCCAGTCGTTCCATTCGTAGATGTGCACATCTGTCCCACAAATGGAACAGGCAATGATTTTGACCAGGATATCGTGCGGGCCAATGGAGGGGATGGGCGCCTCCCCCCATTCCGCGCCATACTGTGGTTTTGTCTTAATGACTGCGTTCATCGAACCGGCTGAACTCATCGGAACTCCTTTTATGACGAAAGAAAATCATGTTTCAAATCAAGGGGAGATGAAATGAATGCTGCTGGGACCACTTTCAGCCTGCGACCCTTGGACTATCTTAACACAGCTTGGACCTCCTTACTCCCGGCAAGAGGACCGTGAGGGACGAGCATGACGCGGCGTTCAGGTGGGCAGCTCGAAGGTCTCTTCAGATCTCCCGGCCTGCAAAGACCCGGGACAAATCCGAAATCCTAAACGAGTCTATTGGGTGATGAGTTCGTGATGACTGAACCCCAGCTTGACGTCGGTTCCCAGCGCCACCGTACAGGGAGCATCCGGATGTTCGACACGATGGATACTGGCCTGCATGGCGGACATCCAGGGAAGCTCTTCGATGAGCTGGGACACCCTTCCCAGAAGTTCATCGATCCCGCACTCGATGGGGACCTCCGCACTCTCGGCCAGTTCCCGGACATCATGGTCCGTTAAAGGGGTAATTCGGATCACCGGATTTTTCCCGGCCCGGCAGAGCCTGATCAGCGGGCCAAAGTGGGGATCGGAGCGGACTTCGAGGCCCAGTTGCTCATGGGTGCTCTCATCCAGGGAGGCCTCCATGGGGTGTGATCGAATTCCAAAGAAACCGAGGATTTTGAAGGCCCGTTCGCCTTCGACCCACAGAAGGTCCGCCCCGGCACCTGTGGCAGCGAGCATTGTCTGAACCTCTTGGCGAGCGGATGCGGCCTCGACGTCCTCATACCAGAGCAGGCGTCCGCCGGGTTGGCGGCGATACGCGGAATACTGGGCGGCGCGGGCCAGCGCGAGTGCCGCCGATTCGGGGAATCGATAGGAGGGGAAAATATGGCGTGAGGGCACTTCCCCGGCGGGGCTTTCCAAAGCAAATTGGACTGCCCCGGCGGCCCCCATCAGACACAGCAGCGCCGGCTTCAAGACCCCGGTGTTGCGCTCGGCGCGGATGACTCCGCGACGGATGGCGCGCCCCACCGGCTTGGAGTCGCAATCCCCGACGCATGCAAAGAGGGCAATCAAGGCATCGACCTCGTCATGCTCAAGTGCCTCCTGCACCGAACGCTCGTAGGCATCGACCGTGGCCAGGGGCCCCAGGTCTTTCAATCCCGGTCCCGTGATCGTGAGGCCATGAGTCTCACACGCGTCCGCACAGATGGTGAGCACGCCTCCCGAATTGCTGATGATGGCGACGCGGTTTCCCCGGGGTAACGGCTGATGGGCCAGGAGCACGGCCACGTCGAACATTTCTTCAAGGGTATCGGCGCGGATCACTCCGGCCTGGCGAAACAAGACATCGACTTCGACGTCACTCTGACCGACCGCTCCGATATGAGCTCGTGCAGCATCGCGTCCGGCCCGGCTGCGGGCGCCCTTAACGCAGAGGATCGGCTTTTTAAAGGAGATGCGTCGCGCCACCCGGGCAAACCGGCGGGGATTTCCGAAGGTCTCGAGATAGAGCAGGGCAATATCCGTCGAGGAATCCTCTTCCCAGAATTGCAGGAGATCGTTTCCGGACACATCCGCCCGATTGCCCGCAGAAACAAAAATCGAGAAACCAAGTCCCCGCTCTGCCGCGTAATTCAGAATAACAAGCCCCATGGCCGCAGAATGCGAATAGAACCCAATCCTGCCGCGCGGTGGCATGGAGGGGGCAAGGCTGGCATTCAGACTGACCTCGGGATGAGTGTTCATCAATCCCAGGCAATTCGGTCCCACCAGACGGGCTCCGCTGGACCGGACCAAGTCCACCAGTCTTTGTTGCTGGGCAGCGCCTTCAGGCCCGCTCTCGGCGAAACCGGAGGTGATGACCAGCAGCGCCTTCGCCCCCGCGCGAATGGATTCCTCAGCCACCTCCAGAACCTTGGGGGCGGGAACCGCGACCACTACAAGGTCCGCAGGTTCCGGCAAATCCTGTATCGACGGATAAGCGCGAACGCCATGGATGGAGGTGGCCTGGTTATTGACGGGGAACACCGTCCCCCCGAAATTGCTTTTCAGGATGTTCCGGAAAATCATGCTTCCAATGGCGCCGGGATCCCTCGACGCGCCGATGACCGCGACGGTGCGGGGTTGTAAGAGAGGAACCAGGGAGTTGGCGGCGGCTATGCGATCGCGGAGTTCGACTCGCTCGCGCAAGGCGCCGGCGCCGCTCACAGGGAACTGGACGTGAATACTGCCGCCATCCAGCGCCTGCACAACCTCAAACCCGGAATCGCGGAAGACATTGATCATGGCCTGGTTCTCATAAAGGACTTCCGCTTCGAAGCCCACGAATCCGTTCCCGGCCGCAATCCCGGCCAGACGCTCCAAAAGCAGGGTACTGATTCCCCGCCCCTGGAAGGCGTCTTCTATAAGGAACGCCACCTCCGCCTTCCCTCGCACTCCCAGGCTGATGTAATTGCCTACTCCCACTACCCGGGTTTCGGCCTCGTGGCCGACTATCGCCAGAAGACAGAGGCGATCGCGTGGTTCGCCCGTGCACATAATCTCGATGATGGTCCGGGGGACAAGCGCGACGGCGCCCATGAAGCGCATCTGCAGGCTTTCACGCGAGGTCCTTTTCATAAGGTCCTCGACCAAGGGCACATCCTCTGCCGTGGCCGTTCGCAGGAGAACTCCCTGGCCGTCGCGTAATAAGACGTACTCGCTGAATTGCTTTGCCTCAGTAATGATTCTGAACATGGGGAAAGACGCCTTCTATTCGGCTGTCCCATTGCAGGCGCGATTGGACAAAGCCGTGAGATACTGAAGTGTGAAGTTCATGGTCTGAACATTTGTGACTGTGGGATGCCGAATCCGGTCCCCCCCTGAACCCGCAGGAATCCTGGATGCTCGTCTCACTTCTGGTCCGAGATGGCCTGCTTCATGTGAATCCAGGCGTTGCGGGCATCCTCCACGGAGCCGGCTTCTTCAATCGTGGAAATGTCGCCGGGAGGCTGATTGAGAACGACTGCTTTCAGCACCCGGCGCATGATCTTGCCGCTTCGCGTCTTGGGGAGTCCATCGACAAAGTTGATTTCTCCGATGACGGCAAAGGCTCCCAGTTCCTTGCGCAACGTTTGGGAAAGTTCTTTGCGCAGTTCATCCGAAGCAGCATGTCCCTTCTTCAACACCACGAAGGCGCTGATCACCTCACCCCGCAGTTCATCCTGGCGGCCACAAACGCCCGCTTCGGCAACGGCAGGATGCGTGAGGAACCCGGACTCCACTTCGATGGTTCCGATGCGGTGACCGGCAATGTTCATGACCTCGTCCGCCCGGCCCGCCACCCACACATATCCATCCTCATCAATGTGTGCTGAATCGCCGGTGAAGTAGACTCCCTTGATTCTCTCCCAATAGTCCCGGCCATATCGCTCCGGCTCACCCCACAAACGAGCCGTCAGTCCGGGAAAGGGTCGTTTGACGACAAGGATCCCTTTTTCCCCCGGAGGGCACGGTTTTCCATCCAGCGACATCACAGCCACTTCCTTTCCGGGCAAGGGAAGGGATGCAGAGCCGGGCTTGATGGGGACCATACCGAGCCCATAAGGATTTCCAAGGACCGGGCCGCCGGTTTCAGTCTGCCAGTAATGATCGATCACCGGAATACGATTATCGAAGACCTTTTTTTGGAGCCATTCCCAGGCGGATGGATTGAGCGTTTCGCCGGCGCAAAAAACGCGGTCCAGGGAGGAGAAGTCATATTGTTTGGCAACCGCCTCGCCGTACCGCATCAGAAGGCGAACCGCCGTGGGTGAAGTAAAGATGGCGTTCACCTTAAATTCTTCAATAATGCGCCACAGCGTGTCCGGCCCGGGATAATCCAAGGCGCCCTCGTAAGCCACCGAAGTGCAGCCGAGCAACAGCGGAGCATAAACGATGTAACTGTGGCCAACCACCCATCCAATATCAGAGGTTGCCCACCAGACATCCGTCTCCTTTAATCCAAAACACCAGCGGGCGGAACTGGTGATCCCGACGGCGTAGTCGCCATGCGTGTGCACGCAGATCTTGGGCTTGGCGGAGGTTCCCGAGGTCGCAAGAATGTAAGCGGGCTCGTTGGATTCCATAATTTCATGGCGGCTGTCTTTCCCGATCCCCCCTTCAAGAAACTTGTCCCATCCAATGTCGCGGCCCGGGGTCATGGCCGGCGGTTCTTTCCTCCGCTGCAAGACAATGACATGTTCGACCCCCTTTTCGACCTTGGAGACGGCTTCATCCACAAGGCCTTTGAGAGCAACCTCTCCACCTTTACGATAGGCAATGTCGCTCGTGAAGACCAGCTTTGATTGGCTGGCGGCAATGCGGTCCGCAAGAGCGCTGGCGGCGAATCCAGCGAAGACCGCACAGTGGATGGCTCCGATGCGCACGGTGGCAAGCATGGTGAAAATCGCCTCGGGACAGGTGGGCATGTAAATGGTCAATGTGTCGCCTCGCTTGATGCCGAGACCTCGCAATGCGGCGGCGATGCGCTTGACCTCGAACAGGGTCTGGGCATAGGTGAAGACCCTCCGCTCGCCCCGTTCATTGGTGTAGATGATGGCGGCCTTCCCTCCATTCCCTCGCGCCACCTGGACATCCAGACAGTTATAGGCCAAATTGGTTTGCGCATTGATAAACCAGCGGAAGGTAGGAAAGTCCCACTGAAAGACTTTATCCCATTTCCGAAACCAGGGAAGCTGGTCAGCGGCGCGGCCCCAGAAGACATCCGGATCTTCTGTCGCTTCTCGTCTCCAGCGGTCGACGACGGGATTGACGGTTTGCATGACGATTTCTCCCTTCGGTCGTGTCAGGTTCCTTGATGTATTTCTCCCCGACTCTTCAGGCGGAATTCCCTGGGGCGCGTGTTTCAGGTCGCAGTGTTGCTTTCGGCGCTCTTGTCGTGCCTGCTCTTCGTCCCCGTCACCTCTCAGTTCCCGATGTTCAGTACCAGTAACGGCAGGTCGCGTCGAGGAGTCGGTCAGCGACCTGACGGTTGTGACGGGCGATCTCGGCTCGCTGGGCCGGCTCCGGATATCCCGGATTGGGGTCTTGGAGAGTAGCGGGGAGGCTTTGTCCCAGCCGCTGGCTCCACTTCGAGACCCACTCAGGGGGCAGGTCATGGTCGATCGGGAGGTCGTTGAGGAGTAAGTAAAGTATAGCCCACACACGGGGGACCGCCGTCAATGAGTACCCCCCTCCCAGCGTGAAGATGACCTTGCCATTGGCATACTGATCGGCATACTCAAGGATGCGGCGAAAGATCTGTTCGTAATCCCGGGACGTCAACATCAGGTCGGCGAGAGGATCTGAATAGTGTGCATCCGCCCCCGCCTGGACAAGAAGGACTCCCGGCCCAAAGCGTTGCAGGGCCACAGGGAGGACTTTTTCGAAAACTTCAAGATAGCTCTCTCCCTCAGTGTAAGGCTGAAGTGGAATGTTCAATTTCAGTCCACGGCCCACGCCCACGCCCAGTTCGTGAATTTCTCCCGTGCCGGGAAAAAGAAATTGACCCGACTCGTGCAGGCTGATCGTCAGGACATGCTCGTCGTTGTAGAGGATCTGCTGCACCCCATCGCCGTGGTGCACGTCAATATCGAGGTAAGCGACCCACAGGCCCTTTTGGATGAGGTACCGGATGGCTACGGCCAGGTCGTTGTAGATACAAAACCCGGAGGCGCTTCCCCGCCGGGCGTGGTGCAGGCCTCCCCCGAGTTGAAGGGCGCGCTTCTCGGCACCCTCGCCCACGAGTCGAGCGGCATGCAGGGTTCCTCCCACAAGCCACCGGGCTGCCAGGTCCATGCCGGGGAAGGCCGGATTGTCCGGTGTGCCCAGTCCGTAATCCTCACAATCCGGAACGTCTTCACCCGCGCTCAACGCCTCCACCCTTCGCACGAATTCCTCGTCGTGGACCGTGAGAATGTCCTCCCGCGCCGCAGGTTCGGGAGCGATGGTCTCGACCGGATGGCCCAGGACACCGAGGAGTTCCAGAAGCATCTCGATGCGTACTGGGCTGAATGGGTGCTCCGCCCCAAACGCGTACGTCTGGTAGGCTGGATGATAGATCACCGAAGGCATGGTTTCTCGGGTGGCCAAAGAACTTCAAACTCATCGCGCCGGAGAGCCTGCGCCAGGGAATGATTGTCGATGGAGTTCACGCGTAAAACCGCTCTCACAACACTTTGTCCTTCCGGATAGGTCAGGATCGAATGGATGTTCAGATCCCGGTGACTCATGAAACTCGTAAGTCGGGCCAACTCACCCGGCCGGTCAGAAAGGCGGACCTCCAGGCGGCTCGTCGGTTTGTCGACTCCGGTCATCCGAATCAAGGCGTCCAACAGGTCGATGCCGGTGATAATGCCGATCAACCGGTCGTCTTCCAGCACGGGCAGGCATCCGATCTTGAGCTCGCGCATGGTTTTCGCGGACTCCTCGACAGGATCCCAGGGGTCCGCAGTACGGGGCGAGCGGCTCATGACTTCAGCCACCTTGGCCCCGGGAAGAAACGGGGTGTGCGAAAGGGCGCTTGTCGCAAGTCTGAGGTCGCGGTCGGTAACGACACCGACGAGTCTGCCGCTCTCGAGAATGGGAAGGTGACGGATCCTTCTTTCCTGCATGGTCCGGTAGGCGTCTTCCAGCGTGGTTTCCGATCCGATGGTGATGACCGGCCCTTTGATAATGTCCCGAACAAACATGACATGGCCTCACTTTTCTTTGGAGAGGTGCAGCCTTCAGCTCCGCGGCGAACTCCTGCAAATTCAATGCAGGACACACCGTGAAACTCAATTGCCTTGAGAACGGATGCGCACGGAAAGGAGAGACGGAATGGCTGCCCGGTTCACGGGGACAGTGGATGGCGCTTCCGACGGATGACCTGCCCTGACCGGACGAAGCATATCAACACCTGAGCGCCTTCCGCAATCCTGATCGCAAATCCCTTCCTTCTCTCAAGTCGAATCAATCCGGGTCGCTGCAGGGGGAGACGCCGCGGATTGACGCGTCCACGAGCTCGATCATGTGAACGACCGGCATTTCGCGCCCGGCGCGCTGAAGGCCCCCGCGCAATTGTAGCAGGCACCCGGGATTGCCGGAGACCACCATCCGGGCGCCCGTGGAGAGGAGGTTCTGGACCTTGCGATCACCGAGTTGCCGGGCGGTGTCCGCCTCCACCAGATTGTAAATGCCGGCGGAGCCGCAACAAATGGCTGCATCCGGAAGATCGATCAACTCGAGGTCGGGGATGGTCCGGAGCACCGCGCGCGGTTGATTTCTGACGCCCTGTGCGTGCTGGAGGTGGCAGGAATCGTGGTAGCCCACGCAAAGCGGGATGGAATGGCGCGGGGCGCGTACCGGGAGTTCGGCGAGCACTTCCGAGATATCCTTGCATTTCGCCGAAAACACCCGGGCCCGTTCCGCATACTGAGGATCATCACGCAACAGGTGCCCATATTCTTTCATGGTAGAGCCACATCCGGCCGCGTTGATCACAATGGCATCGACCTCCAGGCGTTCAAACACGTCGATCATCCGCCGCGCCAGGTGGAGTGAATCCTCTTCCTGTCCCGCGTGAACCATCAACGCGCCGCAACATCCCTGCTCCCGGGGGATAAACACCTCGCACCCTTCGGCGGCCAGAACGCGCGCTGTCGCGGCGTTGACGTGGGCAAAGAAAACGCTCTGCACGCAGCCGGTCAGCAGCCCCACTTTTCGGCGCACAGGTCCCTGGGCGGGGATACGAACGGCGAGGTTCTGCCGGAACGATTTTAAGGAAAGCTCCGGAAGGAGCGCTTCCATGGTCCGCAGGCTCGAGGGAATTAGCTTTGTCAGACCCGCGGATCGGGAAAGTCTTTGAAGGCCTGATTTCTGGTAAAGCAGGGCGGGAATCAATAACAGCCGCAGCCGCGAGGGATAAGGGAAAATCTCAAAAATCAGCCGGCGGAAGGCGCGTTCGAAAAAGGGGCGTGGATGGCGGCGCTCAATCTGAGCACGAGTAGCTTCAATCAGCTTGTCGTACTGAACCCCCGAAGGACAGGCGGGAACGCAGGCCATGCATCCCAAGCAGCGGTCGATGTGGGTCACGAAGGTGTCGGTCATGCCGATCTGACCTTCGCTGGCCATCTTCATGAGATAAATGCGACCGCGGGGCGAATCCATCTCTTTCCCCCAGAGGGCATAGGTGGGGCAGGTGGGCAAGCAGAATCCGCAGTGGACGCAGTCGTCGATCAGGTCAGTCGAAGGCGGGTGGTGGTCATCGAAGCCGATGACCGGTAGAACGTCATTTTCAAGAACGGGCGGCGGCATCAGATCCCTCCCACGAATCGCCCTGGATTGAGAATTGCGGCCGGATCAAACTGCTCTTTGACACGATGCATCAAACCCTCGGAGTCCCCCACCGGGCCCCACACATCAATGTGGGACTTGACGGCAAGGGGACAATGCAGAACCACGAGCGTCCCTTCCAGTGAGTCCAATTCCGTGCGCAGATGGGTGATCACCCTGAACCAGTCCAAATCATTTTCTCCATCAAGGCGCAGGAACCCCAAACCAAGCCCTTGAGCGACCAACCGGGGTGAAAGCCGCAGCTGCTTCGAAGCCCGGATGACGGCATCACACAAGGCGCCCAGTTGCGAGGGGAGCACGCTGAACTTGCAGAGAAGCGACGGGTCCTTCCCGGCCCAAAGCGCCTGGCGTTCTTTCCAGACCTCCGGTGGAGTCTCGACCTGTTGCGCTTTTGTGATGAGGGACAACAACTGACGGACTTGCGCGTCGATGCCCTCGGGTGTCCCTTCGAAGCGGACGTCCATCTGCGGCGGGTTGTTCGAGTCGGCGCGAATCTGCAGGCCGGTGTAGGCGAGCTTGGAATCCTGGACGGCCAGGACGGACTGGTTCATCGAGGCAGTGTCCGGCGTTGAAAAACTCAAGCTCCGGATCGCCCGCGGCAAGGGATGAAGCCGGAAGATTGCCTGGGTGATGACGCCCAGCGTCCCCAGCGAACCTGTGGCCAATTTTGGGAGATCGTACCCGGCCACATTCTTGACCACCTTGCCTCCGCTCTTGGCCAGGGTTCCGTCGGGCAGCGCCAGAGTGATTCCGATGATCAGGTCCCGAAGCGCTCCAAAACGGACGCGATAGGTGCCGCTGTCATTGGCGGCGAGAACGCCGCCAATGGTTGCACGCTCCGGCCACAAAGCATCCAGGGCCAGGCCCTGGCCGTGCTCTCCAAGCACCTTTTGGAACTCTTCCACAGTGCAGCCTGCTTCGACCGTGGCCGTCATATCGGCCCAGGCATGTTCCACGACGCGGTTCAGGCGCAACGTCGAAAGCACCAGTTCCGCGTGTCGCGGGAGATTCCCCCATTCGAGCTTTGTCCCATGGCCGCGTGGAACCACGTGGACACCGAGAGAATTCGCGCAACGCAGCACGCGGGCCAGTTCGTCGTCGTTGCCCGGCTCCGCGATCCATTGGGGTCGGATTCCGTCCACGGCGTCGGCCGCCGTTGCCGGTGAGAAATGATCAGCGCCGACAAGGGCGCTCAGTTCAGAGGCCGGCACTTCCGTTTCCACTTTAGAGTCACTCACGATTCACGCCTTTTCAGAGTCCCGGAAGGGAGAATGGGGCCCTGTCCTTCCACCACAAAAACCGGCGTCCGGGAGGTCCGGTCAATCCCTCCTAAAAATATTCAGCCACCCCCGCGATTTCCAGTGGATGAGGTTCGTAAATTCCTTGTCTTTCGCCACAGAGCCGGGGGCGTGGAAACACTTTTTCCGGATTGGATAGATGATGAGGGTCAAAGGCGCATCGGACCAACTGCATCGTATCGAGATCGGGCTCCGCGAACATGACCGACAGGAATTTCTTCTTTTCTTCCCCGACGCCGTGCTCACCGGTAATGGATCCGCCCGCCTGCACACACAGCTCCAAAATGTTGAAAGACAATTCAGTCGCGCTTTGTTCCTGGCCGGGGATGCGTCGATCGTAAAGTACGAGAGGATGCAGATTGCCGTCCCCCGCGTGGAAAACATTGGCCACGCGTATCCCGGCCGCCGCGCTGAGCCGTTCAATCTCGCTGAGCACACGAGGCAAGGCCGTGCGCGGAACAACGCCATCCTGCACGATGTAATTGGGTGAGATACGGCCCACGGCAGCGAACGCGGATTTACGGCCCTTCCAGATGGCAATGCGTTCCGCTTCCGACTGGGCTACCCGGATTTCCCATGCGCCGCAGGAAGTGCAAATCGATTTCACCTGTTCCATGAGGAGTTCTACTTCGGCGGCGGGGCCATCGAGTTCAACCAGCAACAACCCTCCGCAATCGGGATACCCGGCGTGAACCGACGCCTCCGCCGCCTGAATGGCAAGGTTGTCCATCATCTCAATGGCAGCAGGCAGCATGCCCGCGGCGATAATTTCGCTTACGGCCGCCCCCGCTTCATTGGTCGAATTAAACGCTGCCAGGAGGGTTTGGATGACTTCAGGGCGTTTCACAATGCGCAATATGACTTTGGTGGCAATTCCGAGGGTCCCTTCGGATCCCACAAAAACGCCGGTGAGGTCGTAGCCGGATCGATCGAGGGTCTTGCTGCCGAGATGCACCAGGGAACCATCGGGAAGCACGACTTCAAGGCCCAGAACGTGCGTGGTCGTAAAACCGTACTTGAGACAATGCGCCCCTCCTGAATTTTCAGCGACATTTCCGCCGATACTGCAAACCTGTTGCGAAGAGGGGTCGGGCGCGTAGAAGTAGCCTTGGGGAGACACCTGCTGGGTGACACTGAGGTTCAAAACGCCCGGCTCGACCACGACCCGTGCGTTCGGGAGATCCACTTTCAGAATCCGGTTCAATCGGGACAGACAGATCACGATGCCGCCCTGGACGGGAAGGGCGCCGCCGCTGAGTCCGGTTCCCGAGCCGCGTGCCACAAAGGGAAGCCGTTCCCGGTGGCATATCCGCACGACACCCTGCACCTCTTCCGTGGTGTCCGGCAGCAGGACCGCTGTCGGAAGGACCCGATAGTTGGTCAAACCGTCGCACTCGTAGGTGTGAAGCTGCTCCGGTTCAGTGATCAACCCGTCCTTCCCGACGATGGATAAAAACTCTTCCAGGATGCGGGGGTCCATCTTGGTCCACCTCCTTCCAGGGGCAATCCCCGGTGCACAGGCCGAGCCGTTGAGCAAAGATCCCGTCCCCTCACCTTCCATCTCCAGCTGAAAGGCGCCCAGTGCGCCATAGATGAGGGCTTATTCCCCGGAATGCAGCGCTGGTCAATAAACGTATTACACCGGACTGAACTCTTCGCGCGTGATCATCCCCTCGCTCAGGATCCTGGCCTCGCGATACTTCTGCGAGACGGAGGCATCCGCGCCCGCCGGCAATTCGCGGAGGATACGGTCCAGCTCCTCGTCAAAGAGGCGGGTGATGAAGGCCGGGGAATGGTCAACGGGATCACCCTGGTCATCGACAATACGGGCGACGGAGGAATGGCGCATGCGCTGAGAGATCATCAGGCGATAGATACGATCCGTCGCCAGGTCCTCCATGTACCCATCGAGGAGGCTGGCGCCTTTCCCGTTCAATACGCCGTTGCGGTAACGGATGACCGTCCGCACGGCAGCTCGTGTGCCGGCGAGCGAGATCCTCCCGACGCCGGTGGGGAGAGGGCGGAGATCGGGATATCTCACGGGATTGACCGGACGGGCGCTGAGCTGGTTGGGATAAGGGAACTGATTGACCGCGATTTCATTTTGGTCGGGATGTCCGGTCCAGGCGCCATCCATGAGACAGTCGGCTTCGTTCTTCTTGTCCTTTTCGAGGACCGCCAGAGCGCGCGCATTGAGTTCCTGATCTTCACGACTGGGATAGAGGGCGGTCATCCCCCCGATGGCCAGGGCGCCGCGCTTATGACAAATCTCCGGCATGAGCTCGCGCACATTCTGAAAGAATGGGACGTTGTAAGGAATCGTGTTGCGGTCGGGGAACACCCATTTCGGATCCATGAGGTTGAAATGGATCAGGCTGGCCATGTAATCCCATCGCCCCAGATTTAACCCAAGGATGTGATCCCGAAGGTTGAACAGAAATTCTTCCATTTGGAAAGCTGCCGGATGAGACTCGACAAGCGCCATGCACTTGAGATAGTGCGGGGGGAGTCCCCGCGCCTTTGCCAGGGCTTGAAACAGATCGCGCCACCACAACGCCTCTTCCGCGGATTCTGATTTTGGAATATAGATTGAGAGCGGGTGCTTCAAAGTGGCAGGATCAACCTGATAAAAGATCATGGCCACATCAAACAGGGAGGCCGACATCACCTCCCCCTTGAATACACCGGCCTGGTTCAGGTGCAGTCCGCGCGGGCGGATCCAGATCACGGTCTTGCTCTCGTTGATGGAGACCGTCTTGTTTCGCTTCAGATCGAAGTAAGTCAAATCCCCCCGGAGGGCTTGAAGGATATTCTCGATCGCCCGCATGGTGTTCGGCCAGAAATTGGCGGTCGAATCCTCGGTATCGAGCATGACGCCGGGGGCGCCGGAGTTCAGCATCTTGACCACGAGTTCGGCGTCGTCTCCCGGGCCGGTCATCTGATTCCTTTGGTCCGAACACCAGTCCGGCAGCGTGATCCTCCAGGCACTGGTGGTGGCGTCCGAAGACGGGAGGTGGGCAGGGGGGCGGCCGCGGTGAGCCTCTGACAGGACTGCAGCCCGCTTGGCCACAAGCTGCCGCTGCCGGGGTGTAAATTCCCGGTGCAGTGGAAGCAGGAATTCCGGGAAGCCCCGGGGAAGATCCCGGGCCGCATCGAAATCGGGGGGCACACAATTCATTCGGGGATCAAAAGGCATCGAGACCTGACTCGTCAGGGGTTCCGCCATGGCTTTCTCGCTTTCTGAAAATAGAGGGACAATCCGACTGTCCCTCTTTGTTGAAATCCTTTCTCACTTAATCGCGCCGACCGTAAATCCAGCGATAAACCGGTCCAGAAATAAATTGTAGAGGAAGGCAATGGGCAGGCTGGCGATGAGGCAGGCTGCCATCAGTGAGCCCCAGAAGTAAACGTCACCCCGGACGAGAAAAATGGGAATTCCCACTCCGACCATCTGCTGCGATTCCGGCGAGATGAATGTCAGCGCATAAACGAATTCCTGGGTCACCAGCGTGAAGGTAAAAATCACCACCGTCAGGATCCCGGACGTGGAGATGGGAATCACCATTTTCACAAAGGCCCCAAAGCGCGTGAGCCCGTCTACCATCGCCGCATCTTCCAACTCTTTGGGGATCGACTTGAAGAACGCCATCAGCAGCCAGATGGAAAATGGAACTGTGAAGCTGGGGTACACCAGCACCAGAGACCAAATAGTGTCCTGCAGCCCCAACAAGGCCACGACGCGCGACAACGGGATGAAGAGCAGGGTCGGGGGAACCAGGTAAGTGAGGAAAATCCCGATCCCCAGCCGCTGACCCCAGCGGCCAGTCAGGCGCGTCAGCGCATAGGCGGCCGGAATGGCCAGCAGCAAAGTGATGGCCACCACGATCACACCCACCAGGGCGGTGTTACCCAGCCATCGTACATACCGGGTTTCGTTGAAAAGCAGGCGCAGGTGATCCAGCGTGGGTTTGGCGTTCAGAATAAACGGGTTGTTTTCGACAGTATACAGATCGAGGTTCTGCTTGAACGTGGCGATCAGCATCCAGTAAAACGGGAAAGCCAGCAGGACGGTGGCGACGAACAAAACCAATCCCTTCGCGATCCTGGGACCAAGCTCGCGCAAGCCGGTACTCCTCATCAGACCACCTCCGCGCGATGTGCCATGCGAAGCATCAGATACGCAATCAACACCAGCACGGGCACCAGGAACAGGGAAATGGCGGCGCCGGCGGCCAGGTCGCTGCCTTGAATCCCGGTGGCAAAGGCCAGCGACGGCAGCGTTTGTGTGGAGTCGAAGGGCCCGCCGGCTGTCAGGATGTAAACGACGGTCATGTCGGTAAAAGTGAAAATCGTCCCGAACAGCACCGCGACATTGATGATGGGCAACATCATGGGGAGGTTGATCTGGAATAACGTCCGCCAGAAGCCGGCGCCATCGATGGCGGCCGCTTCCGGGATCTCCTTGGGAATCGCAGTGCGGCCGGCCAACATGACGACGGTAGAAAACGGAATCAACCGCCAGCAATGGACAAGGATCACTGAGGCCATGGCGAGATGCGGCTCGCCCAGCCACATGGGCGTGTTATACGGTTTGAAGAAATGAAGCCACACCAACACCCACGTAATCACGCTGTAAATGGAATCCAGGATCCACTTCCACCCAATCGAGCCGAGCGAAACCGGCGCCACCCAGGGCAACAGAATGAGGAAACGCACCAGACCTCGGCCGCGAAACGGCTTCTCCAAGGCGATGGAGAGCGTCCCCGAACAGACGACGACAATCACCTGGGCGCAGACGGTGAAGACGATGGAGTTCTTGAGCGCCATGCGAAAACTGGGGCTTTGAAGGATGCTGCGGAAATTCTCCAAGCCGACGAAATGAAGTCCCGTGCTTCCGATGCGCGCATCACTGAACGCATAAAAGACGGCCAGCATGAATGGCGCCGCAATCACCAGCACGAGGTAGAGAACCGCCGGGCTGAACATGGCGGCCCCCAGGAGCGGGCTCTGCGCCGCCCCGATCGATTTGATTTTTGGGCCGCCTATCGCCACGTGAGGGTCCTCGCCTCAACACGCTTCTCCGTTGTGCGATCGAAGAATTTCAGGTGCCGTTCGGGCACCGCGAAATCATAGGTCGTCCCGCTTTCGAAGGTGTGTCCCAACAGGAGACGGGCAATCACTTCCTTGCCCTCAAACCGGCTGCCGAGCAACGACCCGGAAAGAATGTATTCGGCGCCCAGATACTCCACGTTTTCCACGTGGAACTTGAATGTGATCTTGGCTTCGTCGAGGGTCTCCGACAAGCGGAAATGTTCCGGGCGGAAGCCAACGATCACATCACCATTCTCGATCAGATTCATCGGGGGCGAACCCAAGAAGGTGGCGACAAACGTGTCCGCCGGCTCATCATAGACCTCCTTGGGTGTCCCGAAGTGATGCACCACGCCCTTGTTGAGAACCACGATGCGGTCTCCCATGGCCATGGCCTCCACCTGGTCGTGAGTGACATAAATGGTTGTGGTCCCGATGCGCCGGTGAAATCGTTCCAGTTCCTCGCGGGCGGAAAGGCGGAGTTTGGCGTCGAGGTTGGAGAGGGGTTCGTCCAGAAGAAAGACCGAAGGTTCACGAACAATGGCGCGTGCCAGCGCCACCCGTTGCCGCTCGCCTCCAGAGAGTTCCCGGGGCTTGCGGTTCAACAAGGTGCTGATGCCCAACAGGGAAGCGGCCCACTCCACCTTTTCCTTGTGCGATTCTTTCTTTACTTTTTGCGCTTTCAGCGGAAATGCAATGTTTTTGTAAACGGAGAGATGCGGATACAGAGCATAACTCTGGAACACCATGGCGATCCGGCGCTCGCGCGGCGCGAGATGGTTCACGATTTGATCGCCGATGAGGATTTCCCCCGACGTGGGCATTTCCAGGCCGGCGATCATCCGCAGGAGAGTGGTTTTCCCGGAACCGGAAGGTCCCAGGAAAACCAGGAACTCGCCCTCGCGGGTTTTCAGATTGACGTTGTTGACTGCTCCCAGCTCTCCTTGTTTGAAAACCTTGGTCAGGTTTCGCGTTTCAACGACCGCCATCATTCCCCCGTGTTATTTCCATCTGGCAAAGATACGCTTGTATTCTTCCTCGGCGGCCTTGGCCGCGTTCTCCGGGGTTTCGTCACCCCGCGCGACCTTGGCAAACATGGTGGGAATGACCCAGGTCTTGAAGGCCTCATCAATGGCGGCGGATGCATAGCCCGGATAGCCGACGTTGGTGGCCCACTCCAGCACGTTCCCCAGAACCTTGTACTTGTCGGGCGGGGTTGCCCGCGGATCGTTGGCAATCTCCTGTTTCAGGTTGGGCACCAGGCTGGGGAAGCAGGGAAAGTTGTAGAACTGCCCGGCAACAAATCCGTCATGGAAAGAATCCATGTAGTCGATCAGGAACTGCTGCGCCCCCTCCTTGTTCTCCGCGAATTCCCAGATCACGTAACAGTTCATGACGTGCTCGGCGGCAATCCGGCGCACCGGACCCTTCAGCGCCGGAGAGATCATGATCTTGCTGTCGATCGGCAGGTGCTCTCTTTCGGACTGGCGAGTGACAGAAATAGCATTCGCCACATAGGAAACCCGGCCGGCAAGCATGGCCTGGTTGTTGGAGGGTGGAGTCCAGGTAAATACCTCGGGGGTCTCCGACTCCTGGTACAGCGCCTTCATGAACTTCAGGGCTTCAATGGTGTTCTTGGAGTTGATGGTCACATTGCCCTGCTCATCCTGCTCCGCTCCACCAAACGACCACAGCAGAGCGCGCATGGCCATGCTGCTATCAAGTTCCTGCGACAACCCAATACCACATGGGTGACCGGTCTTGTCCCTGATCTTCTTCGCGCCGGCCCGCAAATCGTCGTAAGTGTCAGGGCCGTTGGGGAATCCGGCTTCGGCCCACCAATCCTTATGCCAGTTGCCGGGGTCGGGGGTGTAGGCGTCAGAAAACGCAAAGTACCTCTTGGTCTTGGGGTTGTACGTGGACCGGTGACCCAGTTCAATCTTCTTCCCGTGTTTCTTTTCGACCTCCTGGTAAACGTGAGTCATATCAACGGTCTGCTTCTCATAGGCTGCCGGCGGGGAAAGGAACATGAAAAGATCGTGGCCTTTCTTCGCGGAGACCTCGGAGGCCGCCCTCGTGTTAAGGTCGACCAGGTTGATATTGTCAACCACGACGTTGGTATTGTGTTTCTGTCCCCATTGCTTGGTAAATGTCCCGTTGAACCACGTGTCAAAAGCGGGCACAAAATGGCTCCATTGGAGAATCTTCAGGGTCTTCTGCGGTGCTTGTCCAAAGTGCATTGCAGGGCCCAGTCCCGCCGCGAGCGCTCCCGTTGCTGTGAGTTGAACGAATTCCCTCCGGGAAATTCCTCGACCTCTCCTCTTTGCCATGGTGGATTCCTCCGTTTAGAAGTTGAGTTTCGACCAAGGGACTCCCGAGGGAAAGGTGTGGAGGCTTGCGCCCGGACACACCATCCCCCTCGGGTTGTTTCGATATGAACCGAAGGTCCAGCGTCTTGCAGCAGGAACCGTTCGAGCCGGCCCTTTACTCTTACTCCTGGGCGCCGAACTGTTTCAAATCCTCAGGACCTTCCTTCAGCTTGACCGCTCCGGTTCCCTGAACATCCTTCCGGATCTGTTCCACGACGTCGGGATTGGCCAGCGTGGTGATGTCTCCCGTATCCATGGTGTTTGAAATAGCGGCCAGGACGCGGCGCATGATCTTGCCGGACCGGGTCTTGGGCATATCCGAAACGATATGCACCGTCTTGGGCCGGGCAATTTTTCCGATCATGGCTTCGATGGTGGCGCTAACCTTATCGGTAATCTCCTTGCTGGGCTTGACGCCCGGTCTCAGAGAGATGTAGATCTCGGGCACACGGCCCTTGATCTCGTCCACCACCGGAACCACCGCCGCTTCGGCCACCTCGGGAATCGTGAGGCAGGCGGACTCAAGTTCCTTTGTACCCAGTCGGTGGCCGGCCACATTAATGACATCGTCCACGCGGCCCAAGATACGGAAGTAACCATCCGGCGCCAGCAAGGCTCCGTCTGCCGCAAAGTAGGGCCAATCCCTCCAGTCTTTGCTCTGGGTATTTCTACAGTACTTGCTGTAGTACTGCCGCACAAAGCGCTCGCGGTCGCCCCAGATGGTTTGGAAGATACCCGGCCACGGGTTCTTGATACAGATGTTTCCCGCCTTCCCCGCCCCCGCCTTGAGTTCTTCTCCCTTCTCATCGTAAATGACTGGATAGATTCCGGGAACACCAGGACCGGCACTCCCGGGCTTCATGGCGTCAATCGCGGGTTTGGTGCTGCATAGGAACCCGCCGTTTTCGGTTTGCCACCAGGTATCCACGATAACCGCCTCCCCCTTGCCGACGGTGTTGTAATACCACCGCCACACTTCAGGTTCGATCGGTTCTCCCACCGTGGTCATGTGCTTGAAATGATAGTGATATTTCTTCGGCTCATCTCCCCCCGCTTTCCTCAACATCCGGATGGCGGTCGGCGAGGTGTGGAAGATATTCACATCGAGCCGTTCGGCGATCCTCCAGACGCGGCCTGCATCCGGATAGACGGGAACGCCTTCATAAATGACGCTGGTTGCCGCCAGGGCCAACGGTCCATACACAATGTAGGAGTGACCCGTGATCCAACCGATGTCGGCCATGCACCAATACACATCCTCAGGATGGATGTCCTGAATATACTTGGACGTCCCTGTCACATATGCCAGATAGCCGCCCGTGCGATGCTGGCATCCCTTCGGCTTCCCCGTCGTCCCGCTGGTATACATCAGGAACAAGGGATCCTCGGCGTTCATCTTCTCCGGCTCGACACGCTTTCCACGGAAGCCCTTGAGGACATCGTTCACAATGAAATCGCGCCCATCCACCAGGGGAGTGGCGGAACTGTACTTTCCCGGATGGCGCTGCCAGATGAGGACCTTCTCGATGTCTTGGCGCTCCTTCTTTGCGGTCGCGACCGCAATCTCCGCCCCGGCCTTGTGGTCGATCAGTTTCCCGCTGCGGTAGTAGCCGTCCATGTAAATCAAAACCTTGCTGCCCGAGTCGGCAGCTCTCAAGCCGCAGGCCTCACCGCTGAATCCTCCAAAGACCACCGAGTGGATCACTCCGAGCCGGGCACAGGCCAGCATGGTGATGGGCAGTTCGGCCACCATGGGCATGTGAATGGTGACCCGGTCCCCCCTCTTCATTCCCGCGAATTCGCGGAGCAGGGCGGCCATTTCATTGACCCGCACAAAGAGCTCCTGGTAGGTGATTGCAATCGGGGCCTCCTCTTCCGGCTCGGGAACAGCAATCAGCGCCGCCTTGTTCTTATACTTGTCCAAATGCCGGTCGACGCAGTTGTAGGAAACGTTGATCTTTCCGCCGACGAACCATTTCCAGAAGGGCGGATCGTTGGTATCCAACACCGTGTTCCATCGTTCATACCAGGTCAACATGTCGGCATATTCTTCGTAGCATTTGGGAAAGTTTTTCTCACTGAACCGCTCGTTGATGCTCGGATCCGTCAAGTTGGCTTGAGCAATAAACTTCTGAGGCGGGCGGTAGTATTCTTCTTCCTTCCAGTGCACCGCAATTTGCGCTTCAGTAGTTTCTGTAACTTGTCCTTTTAGAGTTTCAGCCATGGTACTAACCTCCGTTGTGGTTATGCAAAAAGTTGAAAAGCTGTGTGAATCCCCTGGCTTTCGAGCCTTTGCTCGGAGCGCCCGGACTTCCGGCAAACCTCTACATCAACTGTGGAAGTTTGTTGCGAGGGGCAGTCACGAAGCACTGCCGAGTTTTCTTCAATGGGTAATCCTGCGTGCCCAGTCCCTGGGAAGGATGATTTCATCCATCACCCGGATCCTTGAATTCCCGTCCTAAAAGGGAACCCCCCCCTGCCTGCAAAATCGAGAGGCGCTTCTTAAGCCGGAGAAACTCCGCACTCCCCACTCTTTCGGGCTCGTATCGGCGATTTGTGAATGCGTTACTATAGCACAGTTCCGAATGGACTCACCACCGAAAGAGCATTGTCGTCCACCCCATAGAACGTTTCAGGGATGAGAATAGCGGGTCGATTTTCCCCGGCCGCGATCGCTGACGCGCCTCCCCCTGTTTCCGTGCTACGCGGGTACCTTGACCCCCCTCACTTCGGCTGCCGCCGGAGCATGAGGCCGCTTGGCGAGCAACTCGCAGATGAGGGCGATAAGGGCCAGTGCTGCCGCAGTGTAGAAGGCAGCCTGGTAGTTCTTGAACCTGTCAAACAGCCTGGCTCCGATCCTTGGCCCAATGATCCCAGCTGCCCCCCAAGCCGTAAACAGCAAGCCATAGTTGAGGCCTGCGTTCTTAGTGCCCCAGAAATCGGACGTGGCCGAGCCATTCACCGAGAGCTGCGTCCCATAGCACCAGTACACAATGAACACCATGACATACAGGGCGGCCACATTGCTCCCGGTGAGGTAAAGGATGGGCATGGCGATCATGGAGATGCCAATCATCAGGCGCAGGACGTTGAGGCGGCCAAGCGCATCCGACATCCAGCCCGATAAAATGCGACCGGAGGCATTTCCGAGGGCTCCAACGACAAGCCCCATGGTTGCCAATGCCGTACTTGGTATGCCCTCACTCTTAGCAAAGGGGACAAGCTGGCTGATGACCATCAGGCCCGCCGAGGTTCCCAGCGCATAAGCGATCCACATGAAGTAAAAAGAGGAGGTACGCACCGTTTCGCCGGGTGTGAACTCGTAGGTGGTGGCCGCAGATTTAGAAGCCGGAGCCGGGGACCATCCGTGTGGCTTGTAGCCAACCGGCGGATTTCTCAACAGGAATGCTCCAAACATCGTCATGACGAGAAAGATGCCTCCCAGGATTTCGAAGGTCGTTCGCCATCCATACGCGGGGATGAGGTAGTTGCCGGCGAGCGGACCGAAAATGGCCGAGCCACCACCGTAGCCCGCTACTGCCAATCCCACCGCGAGGCCGCGCTTATCGGGAAACCACTTCGCCATGACGGGAATGGGGGTAGCATAGCCAAAGCCATTGCCCAAACCGCCAATCACTCCAAAACAGATGATCAAGTAGGTTAGGCTGCTCGTGTAAGACGAAAGGAAGAACCCGACACTCACCAGCAATCCGCCGGTGATCGACACCCAGAGAGGCCCGAACTTATCCTGAAGCCGTCCGGCCAAGATAAACGTAAGCGCAAAGACGACCACGGCCCAGGTGAAGACAGAAGATGTATCCGCACGCTTCCAACCAAATTCCTTTTCCAGGGGCGCGACAAACACACTCCATGCATACAAGGAGCCCAACGCCAGGTTCATGGACATTCCCCCGACGACGTGCCACCACCGATTGAGATGGCCTTCGGGGGTCGATAGATTTGTTGCCATAGTGAAGCCTCCTTCTCCTTTTTGTTATTTGATTCCAGAGTTGTCGGATCTTCAGACAACCATTAAACCCTGGGATGTTGTAATTCCCAGGGGGACTACAGCCCTCCCTGAGGCGATGTGCGGCGCCTCAGGGAAGGAAACTTCCAAAAATCCAACCCATTGCACTGATCCAACCCTCCTCCAGGTTTGCCTGTCCCCATGATGGGATCCCCTGTCCCCGTCAGAGGAACATGTCCCCTCCCGCCAGAGAAAAAATTTGAACACTGACCAGGAGAGAACCGCTTCGATTCGTGTGCGCGAGTTTGGCTCCCGAAATGAATGGTCAATTCCGGGGGTCAACCTCCCCTCCAACTGAGGAGTGACGGGAGAAAGGTGATTCACCCTTCTCCCGGATTCGCCACAACTAGAATGTGGTCATGACAGAAAGCTGTTCCCGGCGATCGTGCCAGACGTGAGCCGGGAGGCCTCTGAAAATGGGAAGAGCTCCCACGTCGTTGGCCGAACGCGTGCGGTAGTACGATTCTTCAAAGGCGAAAGTCAAGTACTTGTTGAACTTGTAGTTGAGGTTGGAAAGATACAAATCACCGATGGCCCGATTCGCTGCTCCCACATGGCGAACGTCACGCGGGTTGGCTTCGTCAAACCCGTAATGAAAAGTCATGGACCAACCCGCACCCCGTCCCGCAGGATCCGCTCCCAGGAGACGAGACAACGGCAAGCCGAGCTCAACGAATCCGCCTTTGGCCCTGACGGGACGTTGCGGGGCGATGGTGGGAACGCCATTCTGGAGACCAAAAATGACGGTGGAGGCCCCATCAATGGATAACGCCGACGTTTGTCCGGTCAGTCCCGCGGGGTCGTTGAATTCGGAGAAGATCTGGCCTTCAAAAAAGAACCGCAGATCTTCGCCGTTATAAGCCTTCATGAGCAGCGTGAACCAACGGGTGGGAAGTTGGGCCTCCAGGGTTCCGCCATAGCGGGAACTGTCCACCTGGGCCCCGGTTGGAAACGCCGCTTTAAACGCCGCCGGCACATTGGCGGCCGTGATAACTGCGGCCCGCTGGCCGTACATCCAGCTCGCAATGAGTTGCGCGGGCGCCACACCCGGCGCTCTGTCTAATTGGAACTGAGTCACAAACCGCCCTTCAAGCTCGGGCATGCTGGAGTCGGCGCCCTGCCGCTCGCCGAACCCAAGCTGGTTTGCAATCCCCAGGGCATTCGTTCCCAGATCAGTGGGCAGATTTCCGAAACCTGGAAGGACGAGGGCAAACTCGGGCTCGAATTTCAGATTTCGAGAGCCGCCGACCGTGTAACCAACGCCAAACCGGAACTGAGGCGCGCGTTCGTACAGAGAACCGAACCCGATGCCCAAACCCGTCGTCTCAACGAAATAAGGCAAGGTCGAAGAGGCGAAGGGAGTCCAGTCCTGGCCAAAGAGGGCGAAGGCGCTCGTCTTGTCAGAAAACTTCTTGTCAACCCGCAACCACCCCAGTCGTATCTGAAGCGCATTGGAACGGATCGAAGAAATGTTTCGATTGTTCGCGCGGGAGAAATTTCCTTCAAAATCCGTCTCGATCTTTCCCGTGATGGTGATGGTCTTGGAAGGGTCCAGCCATTCAAAGTCAGCTCCAATGCGGAGCGCACGGGCATTCAGATGGAATTCCGGCGAGCCGAAGGGACCCGTGTCCCCGATCGCAAATCCGGGGAGTGGAAAATCATTGCCCTGGGGGGATGAAGTGTCGTGGATGAGACTCGCTTTAAACAAGCCATAGGGCTTAATCTTGACATCATTTCCAATCCGTATGACCGGCAGCAGACCATCCCGTTTGTAGGCCGCGTCGCCCGCCAGGCCCAACGCGCGAATGGGAGCAACTGCGGGAATCACCGGGGGAGCGGTCTCAGGGGGAGCCGGGGAGGCGCTCGGCGCGGCACTGGTCCAGGGGTCGGCAGGAGCAGTCGCTCGCGCGGACATCGTCCCGGGATCAAGACTGCTCCCGGCATCTCTCGGAACGGCCATCCCGGCATAATTCAGCGAGGCCACCATCGAGCGAGGTGCGGCGGCGGCAGCGAGAGCGAAGGAAGCCGCCATCTCATCGTATTCTTTCTGACTGATGAGCCCCTTCGACACCAGAAGCTTGGCCAACTGCAGCTGGCTCTCGGCGGAAGAAGCGGACTGATTGAGCGATGTCGCCTCCTCGGGTGTGATGATCCCTTTTGACTGGAGCAGGCGGACCAGCGGGTTGGATGCCGGGGGAGAGCCGTCCTTCTGCTGTGCCATGCTCAGACTTGCCATGACAAAAAACACGAACACTAGAAGAATCAATTGCGCTGACTTTTTCATCTGCATACTCCTCCTCAATGGGTTGTCGTGGCCGGAATGCGCGGATCGGTTGGACAGGTTGATTTTAATGTGAAGTCTCATTAAATCGAAAATGGTGCATGCCACAGCCGCGAAGAATGGTCCGCGCTGATGGTGTGGTCTATTGGGTCTGGAAAACCTTTTGCGAAATCAAATTCGAATATGGCAGCGGGCGTGAAATCTTGAGATCAATCGAGTCACTTGAAATTCATGCCAGGATAAATGACTCCCTCAAGATTTGATTCTGACGCGCTGAGGGCGATGTGCGTCAACCCGCAGCAACAACTCCCAGTGAAAATGTGTTATTTCTGAGGATGAAGCCGGTATGAGATGACTTGGGGAATGGGAAAAAGGATTTGGAGGAAGTGAAAGAACCCAACGGGACGGGCCGGTGAGGCATGGGTCGAATAGTTTTGTTGAAGTCGATATGAATTAGGAATGAAAGGGATTCGAACTGGGTCTGTCGGGATGCGACAGCAAGGATGACATCCCCGGAAGAATCAGGCTGGGAATGGCCGGGAGAACACAGTCCTCTCCTGTGCGGTTGAGCACCGGCAGAAGACCTCGCTCTCTTCATCGGGCGTGACCCTTTCGCAGGAAAATTGATTCTGCTACCCCAATAAGATTCGATGACTCTACTTAGAGACTCTTACCCTGTCAAGTGAAATCATCGGCACAAAATTGAAATTCTCGCCTTATTTATTGAATGGAGATTACAACTCCTCGAACACAGGCAGCACTTCAAAAAATCCCCGCAAATCTTCCCTAAACGTGAAATAGGGAGCCGTGTTGATTAGCCTTCTTACTCGCTTCCTCCGCAGGAAACTTGGTCTATCCGTGTGGCGTGGGTGGAATCGGCAACACCCGCTGAGTTGCCCGCGAATCCCGACTACATCCCCGCAAGATTCGGATGAACCTTCCCGTACCCTTGATCCCGGGCCCAGAGGTCAAGAGGAATCGCGGCCAGTTCGTCCACAGGTGGGACCAGGCGGTTGTCTTTCGTCAGATCGATCGACTTGATGTAAAGTTTGCACGCATCGCAGCAATCCACGCGAACGTTTGGAAAATCCTTCGCCGAGTAATAAGGAAGCTTACGAGGATCCATTTCCGAGCAGGACACGCACGCGATGCGAAGGAAGGGCCAAACGGTAAGGCAATCTCCGCACATCAGAAAACGGTGTCCGCCCTCCGCGCTTCCCTCTAAAATGCCGGGCATCGAGGTGTCACTGGAAAGGAATGCGACCTGGGGTTTCCGCCCGCAAAAAGGGCAGACGCGATGGGGCTGCGGCTCCTCGGTCAGGGCGGCATGAGCAGTGGCGTTCACGATGGCCAGCTGTGAGTCGAACGGCAGAGTCTGAGTGGTGGCAAGGAGCTCCAGATAAGGTTGCAGGCAGGCGCGTCCAAAAAAAACCTGTTCCGAAGCAGCCTCCCCATTCCAGTAACCGCTCAACACTTCTTTCCAACACCCCCTGTCATCGGCAAGTTCCTCCGCTTGAGCGGCGAGGAGCTCGGAGCCCTTCTGGCGCGCAAGGTCTAACAAGGAGCCGAATTGAGGCAGGAAGAGCGGGTGATCGACTTCGAAGGATCCCGTGAGGGGTCGATTCCTTGAGGCCGCACCGATCTGCTTGAAGAGGTCATGCTGCCACTTCAGAACCTCCGCGTAAAACACCAGGATCGAGCGCGAAGGCATTCCCGTTTCAGCCAGATTCTCTGCACGTTCAATGCGGCAGGCCCAGGTGTATTTGGTCGGCATAAGGCAGGCGCTCAAAAGGGTGCTTTCTGTATTCATCAAATCAGACCGGGGAAGCGGCCCCCGAAAGACACAAAAAATGGCGGAACAGACCGTCCCGCCATTGAAGACCTGTCCCGGAGGGAAACTATTTCTTCCCTCCGGTGACCTCGCGAAACCAGCGGGGATGGTGCCACTTGGCCCAATCCTTGGTGACCGTGCCACGCGTCATGGCCCGGAACGTGCCAGGCATGGCGGTGGTGGACATGTAAATGTGGTAAATGATCCCGATCACGAAAGCGACAAACGTGATTTCATGCAGCCAGTACGAAATCGTCCGCAAAAAATAAGGGAACGCGGTGGGAAACCACATCACAATGCCGGAGGCCAGGAAGGCAATGGCGCCCCAGAAGACCGCCCAGAAATAGATCTTTTGGCCGGCGTTGTATTTGCCCACATTCTGCAGTTCGCTCTCGTAGCGGATGTAGGGCCCGAAGTTATCCTTCCATTCTTCATCGCCGTGTTCCTTCTTCATCTTCGTCTTCCAGTAGCGGTAGAGAAAAAGGATGGCGATGGTAAAGCCCAGGGCAAACCACGGGTGCAGCGTCCGCACCATCGCCCCTCCCCCGAAGACTCCCGCCCACCCAGCGAAGAAGGGAGTAAAGATCACAAAACCGGTAAACAGCGAAAGGAAGAAGAAAATCGCGACGAGCCAGTGAGTCAGGCGCACCGCGGCGGTGTGACGGACGATCAGACCATCCACCGCAAGATCTTCTTTATTCCGTGCCAAGGTAGCGAGTTGGGATTGAGTCATCACTTCCTGGCTCATGGCTACACCTCCTCTCTGTCAACTTTACGCATGCCCGGGGCCTCATTTCGCCCATACCGGACATAGTGAATGATCGTCCCCAGCAAGGCCCCGATCATCAACAGGGAACCGACCGGCTTGAGGGCGTATTTCCACACATTGACGGTCCAGGGGACGTGTGGATCCTTAGGCAGGCCGTAAAGCTCGGGTTGATCTCCGAGTCCAAGGACATAAATAACCCCGGTTCCCCCGACGCCCGGTGGGTCGTAAACAGCCGCCTTCTCGTAACCGTTATGCTTCAACTGCTCGACCCGGGTATTGGCGATTTGCACCAGATGTTCCTTGGTCCCGAACTGGAGGCAGCCTGTGGGACAAGCCTTGATGCAGGCAGGCTCCAGGCCGTAAGCCAGGCGGTCGGTGCACAGCGTGCACTTATACACCTTCTTGGTCTTCTTGCTGAGGCGCGGGATGTCGAAGGGGCAGCCCGTCACGCAGTATTCGCAGCCGATACAATGTTCCTGCTGGAAGTCCACGACCCCATTGGTATACTGCACGATCGCGCCCGGGGCGGGGCACGCCTTCAGGCAGCCAGGGTCATCGCAATGCATGCACTGGTCCTTCGCCATCAACCAGTGAAACTTCTCTGACCCGTCCGGCCTTTTTTCGACATGCTCGTTGAACCGGATCAGGTTCCAGAAGTTGGCGGTGAGATCGGGCATCGTCTGGTACGAGCCGAACTCGCTGGGCGCCTCCATTACCGCGTCCGCATTAAACAGATCGTTCCACTCCTGGCACGCCACCTCGCAGGCCTTGCACCCGATACAAGTCGTCGTATCAATCATCTTCGCGACCGTGGGTGCGGTGCGCACGCCCGTGGCGGGGGAAGGAGTTGCCGAAATTCTTCTGAGTTCCATGTTGCTGGGCATTTTTAATTTCCTCCTTTCCTATGCCTTCTCCAGAGAGACCAGGAAGGCCTTGTACTCTGGAGTTGAGGAGTTAGGGTCGAGCGCTGTGGGTGTCAAAGTATTTGCCAGGGGTCCGACCGATTTGCCGGCGTAGCCCCAGTGAATCGGGAAGCCGATCTGCCACACGGTTTGCCCGGCGACCTTGAGTGGACGAATCCGCTTGGTCACCATCGCCCTGCCTTCCACCGATCCGCGGGCCGAAGAGACCTTCACGCGATCGCCGTGTTTAATCCCTTTTTCCTTGGCCAGCTCCTCGGGAATCTCCACGAAGAATTCCGGTTGCAGCTGGTTGAGGATGGCTTCGTGCTTGGTCCAGTAATGGAAGTGTTCGGTCAGGCGATAGGTGGTGCACACGATCGGGTACTTATCCCGCTTGCCGTAAACATCCAGGTTGGTTTTGAAGAGTTTCGTTACCGGGTTGGAACTGACCTTCGGGTGCAGCGGATTGTCGACGGGTGTCTCGTAGGGCTCATAATGCTCGGGGAACGGGCCCTCATTCATGTCGACGGCGTAGAGTTTGCCCACGCCTTCGGGATTCATGATGAAGGGCCCGATCATTTCCTCGGGCTTATAATCCGGCTTGTAGTCGGGGACGTCGCCGACCCACTTTTCCCCATTCCACCAGATGCCGGGGCGCTTCGGATCCCAGGGCTTCCCGTTCAGGTCCGCCGATGCCCGGTTGTACATAATGCGACGGTTGGCAGGCCAGTTAAACGCCCAGTTGTGGTAGGCCCCCAGTCCGCCGGAGTCATCGACCGGATTACGCCGCATGGCCAGATTGCCCGCCTCCGTGTAGTAGCCCGAGTGCAGCCAGTTTCCGCTGAGCGTTTTCCCGTCGGCCCGCAGCACCGCGTAACCGGGTACCTGTTGACCCTTCTTGTAATCCACCTTCGTTTTCTCGTCAGTGAAATCCTCGAGGACTTTCCCGTTGACCTCTTTGGCAACCTCCTCGAGATTGGGGTTCTGCGGATTGGAGTAGCCCCAGGCCATGTGGATGACGGGATCCGGGAGCTTGCCGCCTTCCTTGGCGTAAAGCTCTCTCAGCTTGAGGACGAGGCGGCCGATGATCTCCTGATCGGCCTTCGCGTCACCGGGAGGGTCGATAGCCTTCCACTTCCATTGAAGCCAACGTGAAGAATTGGTGAAGACACCGTCCTTCTCCGCAAAGTTGGCCGCGGGCAGCATGAACACCTCGGTTTTGATCTGAGCGGCGGCCGGAGGATCATATTCCTTGGGCGCCTTCCAGAACGAGGCGGTCTCGGTTTCAAAGTTCTCCGCGACCACAAGCCAGTCGAGCCGCGAAAGGGCCTGCACCATCTTCTTGGAATGCGGGCCATTGGCGACCGGGTTCATCCCAAACGAAACGAGGCCTTTGACGATCCCGTTGTAAGCCCCGTCGTAAATGTAGACCCACGAATAATCGCGGTCCATCTTCGGCAACCAGGAATACGCAAAGTCGTTTTCCGGGGTGGCGGCACTGCCCCAGAAGGCCTTCAACATCGATACCATGAACTTGTCGGTGTTTTCCCAGTAGTTCATGGAGTTCGGGCGGAGCTTCTTGGGGGTGGTGGCGTCAATGAATTCCTTGAGCGACTGCCATTCCGGCTTCGGCATCTTCAGATAGCCGGGCAACGTGTGAGTCTGGTTCATATCGGTTGCGCCCTGGATGTTGGAATGCCCGCGCAGCGCGTTCACTCCTCCCCCCGGGCGGCCGACGTTACCCAGCAGCAATTGCATGGACGCCGCGGCGCGT
Source organism: Terriglobia bacterium (assembly GCA_020073085.1). Lineage (NCBI taxonomy): Bacteria > Pseudomonadati > Acidobacteriota > Terriglobia > Terriglobia bacterium. The sequence continues at coordinate 140,487 of JAIQFV010000004.1, forward strand.
ATGTTCTGGACCGCGGAAGAATGGTGCGTCCATCCGAGGGCGTACATGATCGTTCCTGCTTTGTCGGCAGGGTACGTGGAACTGATCATCTCCGCGGCCTTTTGGAAATCTTCCTTGGAACAGCCGCAGATACTCGCAACCATCTCCGGCGTGTACCGCGAGTAATGCTTCTTCATCAATTGAAATACACACCGCGGGTCCTCCAGCGTCATGTCAATCTTGACGAAATTATCCGGGCCCATTTCGTACGCCCACGTGGACTTATCATAGGCGCGCTTCTGTGGATCAAAGCCGGAGAACAGACCCTCGTTGTCACCGGGAAGCTGGAAGCCTTCCTTGATGAGGTAAGAAGCATTGGTGTAGTTAGCAACATATTCTTTGTGGATGCGGTTGTTGGCAAGCATGAAGTTCATCACGCCCGCCAGGAAAGCGATATCCGTGCCCGACCGGATCTGGACGAAATGATCGCTCACCGCCGCCGTGCGATTGAATCGGGGATCGACGCACACCAGCTTGGCGTTCCGCGTCTTCTTGGCTTCGATGGCCCACTTGAACCCGCACGGATGGTTTTCTGCCGGATTCCCGCCCATCACCAGGATCACATCGGCATTCTTGATATCGACCCAATTGTTGGTCATGGCCCCGCGACCGAAGGTGGCGCCCAAACTGGACACCGTGGGGCCGTGTCAAAGTCGCGCCTGATTGTCGGTATACAAGACGCCGAGGGAACGCAGCCACTTCACCAACAAATAATTGACTTCATTATTGTCGGTACAGCCACCGACGATGGCCATGCCGGGACACTGGTTCACCGTCTGTCCCGCCGCGTTCTTTTCGATGAAGGTGTCATCCCGCGTCTTCTTCATGCGCTGCGCGATGGTGTCGATCATCCAGTCCCAGCTCTTTTCCTCCCAATGGTCGGAACCGGGAGCCCGGTACATCGGCTTCGTCAGGCGGGTATTGTTGACGATGTCGTGCTTGAGGGTGATCCCTTTGGGACAAAGCGTGCCGCGGTTGACGGGATGATCCGGGTCGCCTTCGACGTGAACGACGGTCGTGCCGGTCACGTTTTTGGATTTGTCGCCCAGGGTGTGAATGATCACGCCACAACTCACCGCACAGTACGGACAGATCGAGCGGGTTTCAGTGGTGCGCTCAATCTTCAATTCGCGCACGACAGCATAAGCGGGGGCGAGATCGAAGCCAAAGGCAACAATCCCCACGCCGCCGGCCGTTGAGATTTTTAGAAATTCCCTCCGTGAGACAGCCATAAGCTCTCTCCTCCTTGAAGAGCCAAAAGCAGATTGATGGGGTGAACAGCAAGCGAACAGGAAGGGCGGCTCCAGCGCCGCACCCGGGTGTCCCCAGACAGACACCACCCCCCGAGCAGATCGTGGCCTGACCTTTCCTTGAGTGGTTTGTGCAGCGAGGTCTTCATGAAAACCCGGCAAAGCACTTTCAATCTAAGGATTCAAACTTGCAGGATCAAGGACGAACTTGGGAGCTATTTCTTGTCTGAAGCTCTTGACAACAGATTGGATGAACTGAGTGTATGATTTTGAAACACTCAATAATTAGACCATCCGCTGTCCCCTGTCAATTGGAAAATTTTCGCCCCACGGAATAGTTATTTTCGTCACAATTAATTGTATGCTAATTCACAATGACCCCTGCTTTTGGGGTGAGAAACGGTGTTTTCTGTTGACAGGGGGGAGAATCGAGTCCAGATTTTGATGCGAGCGATCACTCAACGATATTGGAGTCCTGGGATGAAAATCACTTTGAATACCGACCGCGGGCAAATTTCGATGAATCCGTTTGTAGAACGCTTGACCGGCAATTTATTGTCGGGGGTTCTGGAATCGCTCCACGTTCCGGAGGATGCCTCTGTGGCGGAGTTCGTGGTGAACGGCGGCGGCGCCCGGATCGTTGTGTCGCAAAAAGAGGTCCCCTTGATGAATGCCTTCATCAAGAATGTGGTGGCGGATATCTTGCATGTGGTCATGAAGAATTTGAAAGGCACAGACGGGGTGACTCAGGCCACTTTCAGGCTGGAACGTGGCGACTAAGAGATCGATATCAAAGATGCGGCACAGGGGCGATCCGCCGTGGCGGATCGCCCGCGTTGTCTACAGGACCTTTTCACTTTAAAAAGGGGTTTGGCCTGAGAGCCGGGAACAGCGCATGAAACTTGTTCTGGTGGGGGGGCACTCGCGAAACATTGGAAAGACGTCGGTGGTCGAAGGGCTGATTCGATCCCTGCGAGAGTTTCCCTGGACAGCCGTCAAAATTACCCAGTATGGGCACGGGGTCTGCGCCGTCAACGGCGAGTCCTGCGGATGCGCGGTCAGCGAACATCAGTTTGCAGTCGTGGAAGAGAAGGAAGTAACCACGGGTACCGACACCTCCCGATTTCTCGCCGCCGGGGCGCGGCGCTCCCTTTGGGTGCGCACCAAGCAAGGTGAATTGTTTACGGCGCTTCCCGCGTTCCAGAAGGAGATCGAGGATGAGGATTTTGTAATCGTCGAAAGTAACAGCTTGCGCCAGTTCCTGAAGCCGGACATTTATCTGCAGGTCCTCGACCCCAATCAGGAGGACTTCAAGCTTTCGGCACAAAAATTCTTCGATCTTGCGGATGCGTACCTCCTCGTCACTGATCCTTCTCTCCCGGTGGATTTCGCCAAGGGCCAGGCGCCCTGGCAAAATGTCTCGCTGGCGCGGCAGCTCCGAAAACACACCCCCTGTTTTACCGTGACCGCCGAGGAGAGGTTCTTGAGTGCAGCCGTCGTGGAATTCGTGAAGGCGAGGATTGCAGGAACGGATATAAGGGCAGCGGGGTCGTAGATTCTTTATCGCGGGGGAAAATTCCAAATTCCAAATTCCAAAATCCAAATAGAATCCAAAACCCAGAATCCAATCACCTGACAAATCTTAAGGGCCGAATCGCGACCGAAAACAAAACAATGGATTGAGGGCGGGACCAGGGCTGAAGGCTGTTTGGGTTTTGAGATTTGGAATTTGAGATTTATTTGGAATTTGGAATTTCTCTCCGACTTATCCTCTATCCCCTCACCCGTGTGACTCACCTGATCCGGGGAGCTTGGGCTCCACCAGGAGGGATTGAAATCTGGAGAGAGTCACCAGCCCCGGTTTGGCGCGCTTCGGTTTCTTGACAAATTTTCTCTGGGTCCAATGGACAAGGGCCTTCTGGGCATTGCGGGTCTGGCTGAAGTAAGCGGCCAACTGCGCGGCCTCCAGAAAATCCTGCGTCTCTTCCAGCCTCTCGCGGTTGGGATTTCGGAGGACGACGTGCGAGCCGGCGTAATCGGCGACGTGAAACCAATAATCGTCCGGCTGTGCATATCGGGTGGTGACGAGGTCGTTTTCCTTGCTGTTCCGGCCGACCAGGATTTCATAATCCTTCGTGCTCTTGAAGATGCGGCATTTCTTCCGTTTCCTCTCCGCAGGGCGCATTGGGACGTTTGTTCTCGCGCGGGGGGGATTCGTGTTTTTCGTTGTCTCGCCGGTGTTCGAGGCTTCCTCCCTCCACGAGGTTGAAATCCGCTTGAGTTCGGCGAGGGACTGGGCTTCCGACACCTCGACCAGAGACGATTCGAGAACTCTCACCAGTCGGTGAATGGAATGCTGTCGTCCCTTGATTCTCTCAATTCCCCGTCGGGCACGCTTTGCCTTTTCATGGAATCGCTGGGCATTGGCGGCAGGGCTGAGCCGCGCATCGATCGCAACGGTGAACTTGCGAGGTGTCGGTTCATAGACATCAACCAGTTCAAGCCGTCCGCCCTGGGGATGCAATTCGCCCGGCTGGGCGAGGATCAGATCGGCCACTCTCTGGAGCTCCGCCTCCTTCAAAAACCCTTGAGCTTCGCTTTCGAGCTTTTCCTCGAGTCGCTTGAATTTTTTCAAGGCGGTCCGTGCGTCCTTTCGAAGCTCCTTCCTCTCTTTCTCGAGGAGAACAGTTTCAATGCGCCGCTCGAAAAGGGATTCGACGGCCAGGTTCACAGAATCAAAAATGGTGGCGGGGTACGGACTCAAAGACTCCAGTTCGATCGGTGAGACAAAGAAATTTTGCGCTTGTCCGGGGATTTCGTAGATCCGAGGATGCCGTTCTCCCTGGGCGATGGCCCTGAGAATTTCTGACAGCACCCGCGGCGAGGTCTCCCCCCTACGGTGCGCCCGGAGCAGGACTTCGCGGGCATAGACGGGGCCCAGCCCTCGAACGTGCTTCGTCAGTTCATTCGCATCGGCGGGCAAGGCGGGTAGGGGAGCTTCTGAATCGATGAAATTCTCCAGAGAGGAATCTCCATGTCGGCTGGGTGGGATGTACTGGCCACCGACCGTTAGTTTGCGCCGCTCTGCACGCGGTATCAAGAGGGCCCCCAGAACCCTTCGCCCCTCGTCCAGCAGATAGAGATTCCCCCAGCGGGGCATAAATTCCGCAACCAGCTCGAGAGCGCCTGAGTGTGCTTCGGGCCGGGCGCCTAGAAATTCAAAATGGACCGCGCGCTCGTCCAGCTTTTTCCGAATGCCGGCCAGTCCTGTTCCAATCAACCACTTCCTCAACACCGCGACGAAGGAAGATGGGACATCCGAACTCCACGTCTTTCGTGTGAGGAAGAACAAGGGTGGATCCGTCACATCGAAGAGAAGGCGACCGGAGGGTTTGCCGGAGAATTCAAGTGAAACAGCGGCGGGACTGACTTGAGCCACTTGCACGCAGGAGAGGTGGAGGAGGCTTGACCTCAATTCATTGACGAGCGTTTCGATTGCCAGGTTGTCCATGAGAGGAGGTGCAGACGAGCGATCTTCGGCGCTTGCGGTCAAGGGTCCGCTGAACCGCATTGGGGTGAGACCAAGGAGGATAAGGCACGCCGCTAGGAATCCGGAGTCAAACCCCGAGTGTGGGCCGGATAGGTGCGGGAAATTCGGTCGTGCCACGCCAGGGCGTCCACGTCGAAAAACACCCAGACGAATCCGAGCAGGAGCGATCCCGCCGACACTAGATATCCTGCCGTGCGGAGGGCGATCTCCCCCAGAGAGGGTGGTTCGCCGGAAAAATTGACGAGTGCCAGTCCCCGCAGATGCATTCCCAATGTCTTGCCGGTCGCAGCAGTGAACAGAAGGACATACCCGAGGGCGAAGATCAGGAGTGTGATCAGACCGATGGCCAACGACCGCGGGGCCAGGTTCAAACGCCACCCTTTCGAGTGCAAGAGGGCCAGGACCGGAAGGATGCTGATGGTTTCCAGAGTGGCGATCACCAGAAGATCGACGCACGCGGCCAGAAACCGTTCGCGCACAGAGGCCACCGGCACCGGGAGTCCGGCATGATCTGCACCCGTCAAGGCGCCCCGTGCACCCGCTGAGGCTTCGAATAACAGAGGTTGCTGGAAAAGTTCAGACCGCCGCGGGGGCTGACGCTGCTTGATTCTTTGAACAGATTCCGGAAGTTCAAACCCCTGGGCACCTGCGAAGGGGCGCGGCCTCCCGCCGCCTGCCCGCGGCCTCGCCGAGTTGAACAACGCTTCAAGTTCTTCCTTCTTGACACCCGCCGCACCCGCCGGATGAAGCTTGAAAGCTTCATCCAGGGCCGCTGCCAAATCGTTGTTCGAGGAGGGCGACTCCCTGGGGGGGCCCACGCTGCCGTCCGCTTCCTCTACCCCGCCGTCGCGCGAACGTTCTTTCTTTGGCCCCTCGCGCCGCGCCCTGTACTGGCGGAGCTTTTCTTGCAGTTCCTCGCGCCAAACGAGTTCGGGCGTTGTCACCGGGGTTTCTCGTGATCCCCCCGGTTCTTCAAATAGAGGATGGCTGACTACGGGAAGCGCTGACTCATGGTGAGAGAGCGATTTTCCAATTTCCCGACCCCTGTGGGGAAACTCGATGAGTTTGCGTTCCGTCGGTTGAAGCGCCGGGTGACCGGTTGTCAGGGCGGCATGAGAGTGAAATCCGCAGACGGCGCACCCGGCGTGTTCATCAAACTCGAGAAATCCGCATTGGGGACATTGAACAATATTGGGCACTTATTTGCGCGATCCTCACCACCTCAGACCCGAAGGTGCTTCCCGGAAATCCTGGAAACCGGGTCTCAAAGCGAGGCAGGGTTCCCTGACGCTCGACTCACGCGATTCTACAGGATATCCCGCACTGAATCAAACGATGCGTCGGGCGAACCGGAGGCACGGGAACGATCGAACGATTGAGCTGACGCCAGAGTCATCCCGCATGTCTTAATCCCCCCGGATGAGGAGGATGGATACGACGGTTGGTTCTGCCGGAATGCCGTTGAAAAGCCTATTCAGTCATGGTAACTTAACGACGATCTGGAAACAGGTGAGAGATTAACGAAAGAACCGTCGATACGATTGTCCCTGTCATTTCCCCGGGCCTTCAAAAAGGGGAGGGACTGGCGACCTCAGACCGTCGAGCCGTCGATTGAGTTCATCCCGCTTTAGATTTTAACCGGGCCTTTCCGCGTGTGCATCAGACTTGCTTCATTCACAAAAACTCCGGGTCTTGCGCAGGTGCATTTGAAGAGGCGATCCTCCCTACTCCTGGTTCCATCCTTTATATTCTTCGCCCTGTCATGCCTTTGTGGCCAGAGGGGTGAACTGCTCCTGGCCCAGCCAGCTTCTGCTGCCAAGGCGGAGACCTCGGCTCCCCCTGTCCAGCTCTTAGTAGGAGAAGATCTCCTCACCATCAAGGCGGTTCACCAGGAACAAACGGAGAAGCATAAATATCTGTTGCGCGGGAAGGCAGAGATCGATTACCGCGACATGAAGTTCTATGCGGACGAGATGACCTATGATGATGAAACAGGCGACGTGGAGGCCACGGGGCACGTCCACTTTGAACGGGAGGTGGAAACCATATCGGGCTCCCGTCTGAAGATGAATGTCATTTCGAAGACCGGCGTGATCTATGAGGCCAAGGGAAAGGCGACTCCCAATTTCTTTTTTGAAGGCGCCGAGATCCACAAAATCGGGGAAGACAAATACAAGGTCATAGACGGGACCGTGACGGCGTGCAAGGGGGAAGTCCCCAAGTGGTCGTTCCACGCTCAGAGTGCCGTGGTCAGCGTCGAAAAGTCGGTTTTTCTGCAGCATGCCACTTTCAAAATCAAGCGCATCCCGCTCTTCTATTTTCCATATGCCGCCGCGCCCGTGACCAAACGCGAGCGGCAAACAGGTTTCTTGATTCCGACCACTGGATCGTCCTCGCAAAAAGGCCGGACCGTGGGTGACGCCTTCTATTGGGCCATGGATCGTTCCGCTGACCTGCTCTTTACCGGGGAATACTTTTCAGCCCGGGGGTGGGCCGAAGAATTGCAATTTCGCGCCCGCCCCAGCGAAACGAACTACATTAATGTGTTTGGTTTTCACGTCAACGACCGGAAGGGCCAGGGCGGGCAGAGCGCCAAGGTCGGGGCCAGCTATGTTTTCGCGAATGGTTTTCGCGCCGTCGCTGACGTCAATTACGTCAGCTCCATTACCTTTCGCCAGGTGTTCGGAGATTCCTTCAATGCCATTGTGCTGCCTGACCAGACTTCGCAGGCCTTCGTGGGGCGCAACTACGATTCCTATAGCCTGAACTTTGACCTCTACCGGAACGAGACTTTTTTTGATCAGGGGGCGGTCATTCTTCGGCGGTTTCCCGCGGCCGAGTTCTCGGTCATGCCCCGGGAGATCAAAGACCTCCCGATCTATTTCTCTTTCGATTCCGCGGTGGACGGGATCCATCGGCTTGATCCGGGGGTCTCGACTCCCAATATCACCCAGCGGATCGATTTTGCCCCACGCATCACCTTCCGCCTCCCCGCGATTCTGGGAGCGTACTTCACCCCGTCCCTTGAATTTCGCGAAACGGGCTACCGCAACCGCCTCCAATCCTCCAATGCCGCGCCTGAAGCGCTCAACCGGACCTCGGGAGAATTCCGCCTGGATTTCAGGGGACTCGGACTGGAGCGCATCTACGAACACAAGGGGGGATGGTGGGGGGATCGCTTCAAACATGTCATCGAACCCGAAGTGACTTACCGTCTGGTGCGCGGGGTCAGCGACATCGACCAGATTATCCGGTTTGATGAACGCGATGTGCTGGTCAACACCAATGAGTTCGAATATGGGATTACGAACCGGATCTTTACGCGGCGCGACGAAGGGGCCGGGTCCGACCAGACGCGCGAGTTGCTGAGCTGGAAGATCTCGCAAAAATATTTTTTTGACCCCACGCTGGGCGGCACCATCGTACCGGGGCGGCGCAATGTATTTGATGCCCTGCAGGATTTAACAGGTTTCGCCTTCTCTGACGGACCCCGGCGTTTCTCACCCATCGTCTCGCTGCTCCGCTTCAGTCCCCGCGACGGGTGGAGCGGAGACCTCCGGTTCGATTACGACACGTTAATCCACCAAATCCGGAGCTCAAGCGTGACTGCGAATGTTTCAAATCCCGGGCGCTTTCTCTCCTTCACCTATTTTATGACGCGCCAGCATGATCCTTTGACGATCGCCTCGAACCAGGTGCGGGCCACGTTTGGCGTGGGCAATTTCAACAAACCCGGGATCTCCTCGGCTTTTTCAATCAGCTACGACGTGAAAAGGTCCACGATTCAGAACAGCGTCGTCCAGCTCGGCTATAACTGGGACTGCTGCGGAGTCACACTGGAGTTCAGGGAGTTCAACATCGGCCTTCGGAATGAGACCCAGTTTCGCTTTTCCTTTTCCCTCCTGAATGTGGGATCATTCGGAAACTTGAAACGCCAGGAACGGTTGTTCTAGGAGCGACACAGGCAGGTTTAGAGATGTGTTTCGGAGGCCAAGAGACCCTGGAAGAAGGTGCCAGGGGTCGGGTGTCAGGTGTCAGAAGAAGGCGGTCTTGGGAGTAATCATTGAACCCGGAAAGTAAGGAAACAGCAGTCCGAGAGGGAAACGAGTCAGCCTCTGAAGATGGACGTCTGACCGGCCTTGTGTATAGAATGACCTGCCCGAATTGTTCTTTCAAATCTTTGCGGTCTGGCTCTTTCCGCCCGACACCTGGTACCTGACACCAGACACCTTTCCCTATCCAAGGAGGCAGCCATGTTCTGTCAATTCTGTGGGGCTCAGATTGAACCCAACAGCCGGTTTTGTCAAAAGTGCGGACGCGCCCAGTCGGTGGGAGGAGCGGGTGGTATGCCCCCTCCGGGGATGCCTCCCGGCTACCAGCCTCCGCTCCAACCTCCGCCCCCGTTTGTTCCACCGCCGGGGGTGCATGCACAAATCGGACATTGGATTGGCTCCGGCTGGCATCTGGTGAAAGAAGAACTGGGCTTGTTCATGCTGTTAAGCCTGCTCTTCGTTCTTCTCAACGGGCTTGTCCCAATCCTCCTGCAGGGACCGCTCATCGCCGGATTCTACATTGTCTGTACGAAGAAGTTGCTGTACGGCCGCTTTGAGCTCGGCGATTTCTTCAAGGGATTCAATTTCTTTGTGGCGGCACTGGTTGCGAGCCTGATTATTACAGTGTTCACGGCTATTGGGACGATCTTTTGCATCATCCCCGGTCTCGTGATTGCCGCGATGTATCAGTTTACCTACTTGTTCATAATCGACAAGAAGATGGATTTCTGGCCTGCCATGCAGGCCAGCCACGCGCTGGTGAAGAACGACTATTTTGGATTCACCCTCTTCTTCATTGCGGCCATCTTGTTGAATATCATTGGTCTGATCTGTTGTGTGGTCGGGGTTCTGGCGACGCTCCCAATCCTTTATGCCGCAGTGACGGTGGCATACAAAGAAATGGTCGGTTTTGAACCCACCACGAATTTTTGAGTGGATGAATCGGACCCCTTGAAAGGGGGCCTTCTGCTGGAGGCTTGGGCTCGTGGAGACCATGCTTACTTATGCCAAAATGACTTTGCGCAGGGCTGGCGGAGATCGGGCAGGAGCGGTATGGCAGGTTGTTGTCGCTGGTCTGGCACTCCTGTCCCTCCGATTTTACGACGTGCCACTGCAGCCGAAGTTCACGATGTGCGGTTTTCACTGGCTCACGGGCAGACCCTGCCCGTTCTGTGGCATGACCCGTGCTCTGTCCCAATTGGCAAAGGGCTGCTGGAGGGAGGCGTTTCATTTCAACGCCCTCAGTCCACTCGTGTTTCTCGTTCTGTCCGGGGCTTTGGTGGGCGGGATCCTGCAACTCGGAGGTTGGGATTTCGGGGGCCGGGTGTTTCCGGCGTCGGTGCGCAAGAACTTTTGGCCGGGGTGTCTCGTCTTGTTTTTGGGCTTTGGGTTACTGCGGGTTTTCCAGATCGTCCCTTGATGGACCGGTAGGGCGATCCGCCGCGGGGGACCGCCCTAAGTGTGGGACTCTCTGCGCGGTCGCTTAGGGTTCCTCCAGAACCTTTTTCACGACCTCGTTCACCATCTGTGGGTTTGCTTGACCCTGGGTCGCCTTCATGACTTGGCCGACGAACCACGCCAGGTTCCCCGTCTTGCCGCTCCGGTATTTGGCGACATTTTCCGGGGACGAAGCAGCCACATCCCGCGCGATCTTCTCCAGGGCGATCACGTCGCTGATCTGAATGAGATTCTTCTCATCGACGATCATGCGGGGCCACTTCCCCGTCGCGAACATTTCCTCAAAGACGATCTTTCCAATTTTTCCGGAGATGGTTCCCCCCTCAATCAAATCGACCAACTCGGCGATGTGAGCGGGAGAGATCCTGCTGTCGTGAAGGTCGAGGCTGGAGTTGTTGAGAGCTGCCGTCAAATCCCCCTTCAACCAGTTGAGCACCGGCTTTGGCTTTCTGCAAAGCCGGACGGTCTCCTCAAAGAATTCAGCAAAAGCTCTTGAAGACGCCAGCCAGTCCGCGTCGACCTCGGGGAGGCCATACTGTTCAATCAAACGGCCTCTTTTGGCATCCGGAAGTTCCGGCATCGTCTTCCGGGTGTCTTCGACAAAGGACTCTTCAACCACCAGGGGCAAAAGATCAGGTTCTGGAAAGTACCGGTAGTCGTGAGCCTCTTCCTTGCTGCGCATCGAATAACTCTTTCCTTCGTCTGCGTTCCACAGTCGCGTCTCCTGCACGATCTGGCCGCCCGATTCCAGGATTTCCACCTGACGGCGTATCTCATATTCCATCGCCTTTTGCAGGAAACGAAAGGAATTCAGGTTCTTGAGTTCGGTGCGCGTTCCGAATTGAGAGGCGCCCACGGGTCTCACCGAAACATTGGCATCACAACGCAGGTTCCCTTTTTCCATGTCGCAGTTGCACACTTCGGTCGTCTCGAGGATGGCCTTCAATTTGGAGAGATAGGCATAAGCTTCGGCGGTCGAACGGAGATCCGGTTCCGAGACGATTTCCACCAGGGGGACCCCGCTGCGGTTGAGGTCGATGTAACTTTTCTCGGCGCTGTCCGGGAATCCGTCATGGAGGGATTTGCCCGCATCCTCCTCAATGTGCAAACGGGTGATTCCGACCCGCTTGGCTGTGCCGTTCAGCTGGATGGTAATCGCCCCGTGTTCTGAAATGGGCCTGTCGTATTGGGAGATTTGGTACCCCTTGGGGAGGTCGGGATAAAAATAGTTCTTCCGCGCAAATTGCGAGATTCGATTGATGTGACAGCCGAGTGCGAGGGCAGCGCGAACTGCCAGTCGCACGACCTCGCGGTTCAGCACGGGCAAGGCCCCGGGCAACCCCAGGCAGACGGGGCAGGTGTTTGAGTTCGGGGGAGCCCCAAACTCCGTCGAACAGGCGCAAAAGCACTTCGTCCGGGTCAGCAATTGCGCATGGACTTCCAATCCGATGACGGGTTCGTATTCCACAGGTTCTCCTTGGTCGGGAGCGCTTAGTGTACCACAAGGGAGTGGAGAGGACCTCGGATGGAGAGCAGGGGGGTTCCTCCCCGGCTGCAGTCGTGACGGAGACAATGTGACCGGCGACACACACCGGGATCCTTCCCTGGTGTAACTTAGGCTCGCTCCAGCAAACGTAGTCTTCTCCCTGGGGCCTGAAACGACTTCCGCCATGACGCCCGATATGTCGATACTGCTCGAATGGATGACGGGGAGGCGCATGGAAATGCATTCCCTGAACTCTCAGTGGGGTCCCTCTCACCTCCTGACCAGCGTGGTTGCCTGCTTTGCTAACATGATGGGCTACACCTGGTTTCAATCCGACCTGCAGGACTTTCCCCTCTACGCGCAATTCAAGGGTTTCCTTGAAACCGCCGAAAAATCCTTCCATCGAAATTCTGTGACCCGGCACCGCTGATCGCAGGCTGAATTGCTTAAAGAAGAGTAGACGGGCCCGCAACGCCCGGCTCGCCCCCTTTCGACGGTGGGGACAAGGAAATTACTTTTGGAAGCGCCACTGCGCACATGGACCCGCCTCAAACGGATCGAATCTCCCACCCCGGCGAAAACAGAAATATCCCGCATTATTCAACGATATCATGACTGATCCCTCTCTTTCGCCACGGGCTCACGGAATTGACATCCCTTTTCCAGTGCGTATAATGCTGGCTGGATTTGAGACATCAAACCCAAAGAGTCCTCGTGAGGAAGTGAACGCATGAAAAAGTCTGTAGTCATGGCAATCTGCCTGTTCTTTGTGGCCGGTGTCGCGAGCCGGGCTGACCAGAAGGTATTGGAAGAAATCGTGGCGCGAGTGAATGACGATATCATCACCCGGTCGGACTTCGAAAAGAGCAAACAACAGCTGCGTCAGGAACTGGGACAGCAGTTTTTTGCCGCGGACCTGGAGCGCGAGATAGCGGCCAAAGAGAAGAATGTGCTGCGCGATCTCATCGACCAGCTCCTTCTCATCCAGAAGGCCAAGGAACTGGGGATCGGGGTGGACACGGAACTCGTCAAGACGCTCGACCGGTACCGGGAGGAAAACCACCTGAAAACGCTCGACGATCTGGAGCGTGAAGTGACCCGGCAGGGACTCAACTATGAAGATTTCAAGAGCAACATTCGGAATGGCTTGTTCACTCAGGCCGTAATTCGGCAGGAAGTCGGACGGCGGATTCAGATCACCCAGGAGGAAATTAACAAGTTTTACGAGGCTCACAAGAAGGAATTTGAGCGCCCGGAAGAAGTGAGGTTTCGCGAGATCCTGATTTCCACTGAGGGCAAAGAGGATGCCCAGGTCAAGGAAGCGGCCAAAAAAGCGGCCGATCTTGTGGCTCGTGCGAAAAAGGGGGAGGACTTTGCCGACCTCGCCAAGAAGTATTCGGATGGGCCGACGGCGAAAGAGGGAGGTGAGCAGGATTTCATTCAGCGCAACTTGCTCCTCAAGGAGATCGCCGACGTAGTTTTCGCCATGAAGCGAAATCAGGTGAGCGACCCGATCCTCACAAAATTTGGATATAAGATTATTAAGATGGAAGACAAGCATGATTCCGGGATCCCGACGGTCGACAAAGTCAATGACCAGATTACCAATATCCTCTACATGCAACAGCTCGCCCCGGAGTTGCGGGAGTATCTCGGCCAGCTGCGGCAGGAATCCTTTCTGGAAGTCAAATCGGGCTATGTGGATACCGGGGCGGTGTCTTCCGAAGTCAAATCGGAGGCCAAGTCGAATTAACACCGATACGCATTTCGACCTGGGGACGACGGGTGGCCCCGATTCGGATTGAACTTAGAGGGGCGGCGTGAAAGAAGATGATTCATCGAACCCCGGTCCTCCGCGTCTGCGTTTGGATTTGTTCCTCAAGTGGAGTGGCTTGATCCGGCGTCGTACCTTGTCCAAATGGTTGTGCGAGCGGGGAGCGATCCGGGTGAATGAGCAAGTGGCCAAGCCGGGACGGGCCGTCACAGTGGGGGATCGCATACTTATCCTGCGTGGAGACCGGCGGCAGATGGTCGAGGTGCTTGATCTGCCGGTAAAGGTGCTGACCCGTCGCTCCAATTCGCCGGACCCCCACGGGTCCGCCGAATGGTACCGCGTCATCAATCCGGAGTAGGAACAACCGCCGATCAGTTTCTGCCGCGAGACTATGAAACAAAAATTCATCCGGGACTTCGAAGCCAATTCTGTCATTACGGAGACCTTTCTGGTCCGCGCCAAAGAGCTGCGTTCCAAGAAGTCCGGTGAGCCCTACCTCTCTCTTGTTCTCTCGGACAAGACGGGCGATCTCGACGCGAAAATGTGGGATAACGTGGAGGAATTCGATCCGCTCTTCGACAAAGATCATTTCATCAAAGCGAAGGGCCTGGTCCAGATCTACCGTAACAAGCCGCAGATGACGCTGCATAAGCTGCGACGCGTGGAGGACCATGAAGTCGACTTCATGGATTTCTTTCCCTCGACCTCGAAGGACGTCGAGCAGATGTATGCGGAGCTGTTGGACGTGGTGGCCGGCTTCACCCAACAACCGCTCCAGGCAGTCATGCAGGAGTTGCTCCTGGACAGTGATGTGATGTGTCGATTGAAGCGGGCGCCCGCGGCCAAGAGCATGCACCATGCCTACCTGGGTGGATTGTTGGAGCATATCGTTTCGCTCTGCCGATTGGCGCGCCTTGTGGGTCAAAATTATCAGAACATCAACCTCGACCTGCTGTTGGCCGGCGCCATCCTTCACGATATTGGAAAAATCTACGAACTGTCCTATGAGCGGGGCTTTGGCTATTCGACCAAGGGGCAACTGCTGGGACACATGGTTCTGGAACTGGAGATGATCAACGGTGTCATCGCCCGCCATCCCGATTTTCCGGCGGAACTCAAGACCATGCTCGCCCATCTCATTATCAGTCACCACGGCGAATATGAATTCGGTTCTCCCAAGCTCCCCATGACGGTGGAGGCACTGATTCTTCACAAACTGGACGATCTGGACTCCAAGATTCAGGCGATGCAGTGGATGATCGAGCGCGACAGCAGTCTCGAAGGGGAGTGGACGAGTTACAGCCAGATTCTTCAACGGCCGATCTTTCGAGGTCCCCGGAGGCCGCCGGCTTCCGAGACGTCTCCCAATCGGAGCCCGAAGCTCACCGAAACGGTGGCACCGGCCGTCGGGCCCGAGAGCGTCAAAAACAAACCTTAAGCCCCATGAACGTTGTTCCTGCGTGGGCCGGTCTGGACAATACCCAACACCGTGGCTGAACCCGCCCCGATCCACCAGAAACTGACTCCTAGGCCGACCAAGGACCGACGCCACCGCGAGCACGCGATGTTCCTTACGGTTCAAGAATTGGAATTAATGAAGATCGTTTGGGACTTGGGGGAAGCCAGCGTGGCCCAGGTGCGGCAGCGCTATCAACCTGAGCACAACCGAGCCTACACCACCATCATGACGGTTCTTTCCCGCCTGGAGAAGAAAGGAATGCTCAAACAGCGCAAGTCCGGGAAAGCCTTTTTTTATTCGGCCGTTCATTCGCGGGAGTCGGTGGCGGAGGCGGCCATCGATAATCTGGCCCGTATTTTTTTCAATGGTTCACGAGATTCAGTTGCTGAATTCTGCCGCCAGGGCCCTGCCGTCTCCTCCCCTTCTGCGCCATCGACTCCGGACACCGGGATAATCGACGAAACCCTCCTCTAAGGCTGATTCGGCCTGTCGCCTCTACAAATCTTATCGCCGGGATCGGAATTCAGTTTGACAAATTCCCGGTTTTCGATTTCAATCGGATTTTTCCGACCCCTATGAGACCTGTCATGACTGAGCGAACGACAGACACCAGTTCGTCCGCCGCCTCGTTGCAGCGCCGGCCCATCGTCAGAACCGTTCTGCCCAACGGACTGACGGTGTTGACCAAGGAAGTTCCACAATCCCCCGTCGTCTCGACAATCGTTTTTTATCGCGTCGGTTCGCGCAACGAAGAGGCAGGACAAACGGGCAAGTCGCATTTCCTCGAGCACATGCTGTTCAAGGGGACCACCAAGTACCCCAAGGGATCGATCGATCACACCACGCTCGTGAACGGCGGCGCCAACAATGCCTTCACCAGCGAAGATTGCACCGCTTATTACTTTGACTTTTCCGCAGACCGGTTTGATGTGGCGCTCGACATCGAGGCCCAGCGGATGGTCGACACTCAGTTCTTTCCGGAAGAATTTGAGCATGAGAAGCAAGTGGTCATCGAGGAATTGAAAATCAATCTGGATTCGCCCTGGGGCGCGTTGGGCCAGGAGGTTCGGGCGACCGCGTTCAAGGTCCATCCCTATCGGCATCCCGTGGTGGGATGGATCGAAGATCTGGCCAAGTCATCACGCCAGGAAATGGAGGCCTACTACCGTCGGTTCTATCATCCCAACAATGCCATCCTGGTCCTGGTGGGAGGGTTTGCGACGGACCGCGTTCTGAGAACGGTCGAATCCACCTTTGGTGTGATCCCCCGGGGGGCCGATATTCCGCCGGTGAAGATCACCGAGCCGCCGCAGCAAGGTGAGAAACGGGTCACCCTGAAGCGTCCGTCACAGATCGAACGAATTCATATGGCCTATCATGCGCCGAGCGTGTCCGAGGCCGAGGGGTATGCGCTGCGACTGGCCGCGCTCACCCTCTCAGGAGGCAGGTCCTCCCGTCTTTATCAGAGAATGATCGAACGCGAACGGTCGGCCGTAAGTGTCTCCGTGGAATTCTCCGAGTCGGTCGATCCGACCCTTCTTGAGGTTCGGGCTGAGGTGGTTCCCGAGAAGACCCTCGACGGGGTGGAGGCCGCGATCAGCGAAGAGGCCTCCCGGTTGCAGGAGGAACTCCTGACGCAAAATGAGTTGGAGAAGACGAAGAACATGATTGAAGCCCACTTTGAGTTCGGCCGGGAGAGGACCCTGAATGAAGCCATTCAAATGGGCTATGCCGAAGCGATCATCGGCTACGAACATTTGGATACGTATGTGGACCGGATTCGCGCCGTGACCGCTGAAGAGGTGCGGGGTGCGGCACAGAAATATCTGGGAATGGATAATCGCACGGTCGGCTGGCTGCGATTCAAAAAATAAAACAGAAGACGACGGGCGCCTGAGGGGTCGAACTTGTGTTGGGCGCGACTTCCCGGATCAACATTTTGGAAGAGGCCCTGTGTCCATGCTTGTGAGAGGGATGAGACACGGTGCGAGGAGAGCTCGGATTACGGCCCATGACCCCATCCTCAGTTGACAAAAGACCTTTGGCCTTTAACACCTCAGACATCATCAAGAAGATTCTTCCGAACGGGTTGACCCTGCTTGTTTGCGAGCGGCACAACACCTCAACCATATCGATCGAGGTGTCGCTGCTGGCAGGGTCCCGCCTCGAAACCGACGAAGTCGCCGGGCTCGCGTCCTTGACGGGGCGGTTGTTGACCGAGGGTACCACCTCCCGGAGCGCGGAGGAGATTGCGCTCACCATCGAGTCGGTCGGGGGCTCGATGGACTCGGGCACGGGGACGGAAGGCGCCGTGGTTTCCGCTTCGACGCTTTCCCGGGATTTTGACCTGGGCATGGAGCTCTGTGCCGACGTGCTCCTGCAACCTGCCTTTGAAGTCGATCGCGTGACCCACGAAAGAGAAAAAACCATCTCGGAAATCCGAAGCGCACAGGATCGGCCCCGGACCGTGCTCGACTGGAAATTTAATGAATTGATATACGGGACCCACCCCCTGCATCGACCCTCCGTGGGTTACGAGGCCTCTGTAGCAAGAATTGATCGGGACCAGATCGTGGACTTCCACCGGAGATTTTTTGTCCCGGGCCATTGCTCGGTTTCCGTCGTGGGTGACTTTGAAAGCGAAGTCATCATGCCCAAATTAGAGAAAATCTTTGGATCCTGGACAGCAATCGCATCCCCCGTCCCCGAGATCCCCGGGGTTGAGCGGCAGGCAACGTCGATTGAAGAATTTGTCCCGATGGATAAAGAGCAAGTCAATATCTATATCGGTCATCTAGGGATTCGACGCTCCAATCCGGATTATTATCCATTGAATGTCCTGGATGTGATTCTGGGGAGTGCCCCGGGGTTCACGTCGCGCATTCCGAAGCGGCTGCGGGATGAGCAAGGACTGGCCTACTCCACCTTTGCCAATATCACTCAATCCTCCGGACTTGACCCCGGGCGCTTCGTGGCCTACATCGGGACCTCCCCCGAAAACCGGCAACGGGCGATCGAGGGAATTTTCGGGGAGATCCGGAAGGTTGTAGAACAGCCCGTGGCGCCGGATGAACTCCGCGACGCCAAGCAGTATCTGACCGGAAGTTTCGTGTTCCAGTTTCAGACTAATTCTCAAATCGCACACTTCATGATTCTCGCGGAACGCTACGGGCTGGGCTTTGACTATGTGGAGAAATATCCCGAGTTGATCAACGCCGTGACGATCGACGACCTTTCCCGGGTGGCGACCACCTATCTTCACCCGGAGGCTGCGACCGTCGTGGTGGTTGGACCGAAACGCTGAAGACCTAAATTCCAAAATCCAAAGTCCAAACAAATTCCGAAAATCAATTCCAAAACAATCTTCATGCCACGAACACTGGTTGTTCCTCCTCAGCAGATCAAGCGGCCGGGTGCAAAGAGGCTGGTTTTCCCTTACTAAATTCGATATGGAGGCGTTTGGATTTTGGGTTTTGTTTGGAATTTGGATTTTGGAATTTGCCTTCTTATCCCCCTCCCCTTTCGGGGCTGTATTTGAAGCCGAGATTCTGAAACTGAATCACGATGGCCGTGGCTGTTCGCAGGCGGGCAATCTCCTGGGCCAATGCTTCTTTTCGGCGCTCGCTGGCGAGCAGGGTTTGAATTCTCTGTCGAGATTCTCCAAAGGGGACGACACGTCCCGGCCGGATCGCCTTCAATTTGAAGATGTGGAAGCCGAAGTCGGTTTGGACCACTCCCGAGTGCTGCTCCGGCTTCAAGCCCATCACCACTTTTTCCAGTTGTTCGGGCAGTTCGCCCCGACCGAACCAACCCAGATCACCCCCCTTGGAAGCGAGTTCATTCCTGGAGTATTTGCGGGCGAGCGATTCGAATGACTTCTTCTTGGCCAACATTCCCTCGATGGCGCGGGCCAAGGGTTCGTCTTTTACAAGGATTTCAGCGACGTGGTAACGCTCGGGTTCCTGGAAGAATCCCAGATGAGACTCATAATATTTCTTTTCTTCGCTGAGGGAGGGATTGGAGCGGAGGGGACCCATCGACTGAAGATAACGATTAATGATCAGGTTATCCCGGGCCTGCTCGAATCGTCGTTCATTCCCGGTGTGCAGGGTCTTGTCCTGATTTGAGCCGGGCACGAGGGCGCTGTTGGCGAGGAACTCCTGAACATCCTGGTCTGATGCCGTCACCTGACGGTGCCGGGCGGCTTGAAGCAGCAGCCGTTCGTCAATGGCACGGTCAAGAAGCCCACTCAGCACCCCGTCATTCCGGGGAAGGGGACTCGTGGATTCGGGAAACCTCTCCTGGAGGTAGACCTCGAATTGGGCGGCGCTGAAGTCTTCATTTCCAATCCGGGCGAGGGTTCGATTGGGGTCTCGATTATCGCCCCCCGAAGGCCCGGCTGAGGGCGCTCGGCAACCCCCGGCAATTGCCATTCCCAGGGCAAGCACCATAATTTCGAGAGGACGGATGCGGAGGTGAGGAGCCATTCAGTGAACTCCAACGGGACTCATGAGTTCGTGCAGGACTTCACGCGTGCGCCCCAAAATGTAGGACGGCATTGTTTTTTCCATTTGGATTTTAATCCGGCCGTTGGGAGAGATCTGAACCCGCGGGTCCCGCTCCACGAGAGCGACCAGCGCCTCCGGGGAGCTCGGCGGATGATCGTGAAACTGCATATACACAGTAGCCCGGTCCCGATCGATGGACTTGACCTGCATTGATTCTGCCAGCGACTTCAGTTGCGCATAAGTGAGCAAATTCCGAACGGACTCCGGCAGCGCCCCGAATCGGTCAATTAACTCCTCGCGGATGCGCACCGCCTCCGCATCCGAACGGATGTTGGACACGCGCTTGTAAGTCACCAGGCGCAGGTTTTCGTCGGTGATATAGGTGGGGGGAATCTTGATGTCCACGAGGAGATTGATTGTGGTACGGATTTCCGGAGGCACCTCTTCGCCTTTCAGCTCCTGAACGGTCCTTTCGAGGAGCTGGCAATAGGTTTCGAATCCGATGGAGTTGATGTACCCGTGCTGTCGATGCCCCAGCAGTGTGCCGGCGCCTCGAAGTTCCAGATCCAGAGCGGCGATCCGGAAACCCGAACCCAGATCACTGAATTCCTTAAGCGCATTGAGCCGACGCCGGGCGATGGGCGACAGCCCCTGGTCAGGGGGGACCAGCAGGTAGGCATACGCCCGCCGGTTGGAGCGACCGACTCGCCCGCGTAATTGGTACATTTGGGCGAGTCCAAACCGGTCGGCCCGATTGACAATGAGCGTGTTCACCAGCGGGATATCGAGCCCGTTTTCGATGAGGGTAGTGGCCACCAGAACGTCGTACTCGTGACCCATGAATTTCAGCATCACTTGTTCCAGGTCATGCTCGCTCATTTGTCCATGGGCCACCGCCACCCGGGCGCGGGGGATATGGCGTTTCACCAGGGCAGCCACGGAGTATATGGACTCGACCCGATTGTGGACGAAATAGGCTTGGCCGCCGCGGTCCAACTCGTGCTCCAGCGCGGTCTGGATCAGCTTGGGATCGAATTTGGTCACTACCGTATTAATGGTCAATCGATCCTTGGGAGGGGTTTCGATGACGCTCATATCGCGAACCCCCATCAGCGACATTTGCAGGGTCCGGGGGATCGGCGTTGCGGTCAGAGTGAGACAATCGATGGACTTTGTGATTTGCTTGAGTCTTTCCTTGTGTGCGACGCCAAAGCGTTGCTCTTCGTCCACGATGACCAATCCGAGGTCCAGGAATTCGACATCTTTGGAAAGCAGGCGGTGGGTGCCAATCACGATGTCAATCTTTCCCGCGGCCACTTGCTCCAGAATCTTCTTCTGCTCTTTCCGGTCGCGGAAGCGGCTGAGCATTTCGATGGAGACCGGGAAGGGTTCGAAGCGGTTCCGAAAGGTGACAAAGTGCTGATAGGCGAGAACTGTGGTGGGGGTCAGGACTGCCACCTGCTTGTGGTCCACCACGGCTTTCAAGGCGGCCCGCATGGCGACCTCGGTTTTACCGTACCCGACATCCCCGCACACCAGGCGATCCATCGGCGAGGGCCGCTCCATGTCCCGTTTGACCTCCTCAATCGTTTGCGCCTGGTCCGGCGTTTCCGTAAATTCAAAGGCGGCTTCAAATTCTCGCATCCATTCGGAGTCGGCCGAGTAAGCTATCCCGGGCTGGATCTTCCGTTCCGCATAAAGCTTGAGGAGATCCTCGGCGAGGTCTCGAATGCGCCGCTTGGCCTTGGACTTGGTGCGTTGCCACGTGGCCCCGCCCAACTTATCCAGAGGCGGCAAGGCTCCACCTGCTCCTGAATACTTTTGAACCAGGTCCAACCGCTCCAGGGGAAGATAAAGCTTGGCATCGTCCTGATACTGCAACACCATGAATTCTTCGGTGGCTTCCCGGAGTTCCAGAGATTTGATCCCCATGAATTTCCCGATGCCATGATCCACGTGGACCATCAGGTCCCCGATTTTCAAGTCGCTGAAATCGGAAATGAATGCCGTTCGCCGGGGGCGGGAGGGGCGAGGTGCGGCGCGATACTCCACCGCTTCGAAGATGTCCAAATCGCCAAACAAAGCCAGACGCTGCTCCGGCAATAGAAATCCCGTGTTCACTTCTCCGATGAAGACGGGAATCGGGGTGGTCAATGCGAGAGGGGGGGCCGTCGAGAGGTCCGCCGCCCGCCCCTCGACGGAACCGTGGTCACGAGAGGAGGGGGGGTGATGCAGGTATTCTCGAAAAACATCTTTAAGGATTTCGGCCTTGGCGCGGGTGCGGACGATGGCCGCCATTTGAAAGTGGCGTGACTCCAAGCTGGCAGCCTCGGCAATGAACTGGCTGAAGCGGCTGTGGAACTTTCGAACGGGCTGGGAGCCCATGAAAAAAGGCGGCTCCGCTGCGGTCGCGTCCGACAGTGCGAGCGTGCTCAGGCGCAGTTGCGCCGTCGAGGCAAATACCGATCCTGCGTCAGCCGCCGGGATGAGAAGCTCTTCGGGCCGGACCAGCGCGTCAAATGTCGGGCTCTTCTCATTAAACTCGCTCTCCGTCTTTCGCCACAGCGCATTCCATTGATCTTCGATCTCCCCTGGCTCGTCGAGAACAAGGATGGGATTCTGGAAATAAGAGAGCAGGGTGTGCTGATAGGGCAGAAGAATCGGGAGTTGAAATTCAATGCCCGCGAACGGTTCGCCCAGTTGGGCCGCCTGGATCTTATCCTCCCAGATCCCGCGACCCTCCGGGGAAATCCTTTCTTCTGCGGCATCGGCCCAGCGTTTGAGCAGGTCCGACGTCACGGGGACATCACGGACGGCCATCAGGTTGAGAGAATCCAGCGTCCGCAGGGAGCGCTGCGTCTCCACACTGAACTGGCGGATCGATTCGATGTTATCACCACAAAATTCAAGGCGCAGCGGCTGGGGTTCTGAAGGCGAAAAGACATCAAGGATACCGCCGCGGATCGAAAACTCCCCCACTCCGCTCACCGGCTCGACGGCATAATAACCGCTTGAAACGAGCCAGGTGCGAAGCTCCTCGATTTCAAGGGCTTGGTCCTTGTATAGGTTTCTTGAAAGCCCGCTGAAAAAATCGGGGGTTGGCCATCGTGACAGCAATACGGCTGGAGAGGTTACCGTGAAGTGTGCTGTGCCGGTTTGGATCTTCGCCAATGCCAGGGCACGCTGTTCAGCAATTTCCGAATGGGGGGAGAGATGGTCGTAAGGCCCGCAATCATAAGCCGGCAAAGCCACGGCGTGAGTCGCCTTCCGCTCGGTGCGTTGCCTGAAGTAAAAATCAATGGAGGCCGCGAAATCTTCGAGAGCTTTTTCCTGGGCGCTGACGATCACGATGGGCCGTTTCAACCGGGCCGCCATGGCCGCCAGAACGGGCGCCTTGAGGCCGTCGGTAAGGCCCTCGAGCACACACGTGCACACCTCGGCTGCCCGGAAACGCGCCAGCAGCGAGTCGAAACCCGAATCGGCTTCGATTGCGCCGAACAAATCCTCAAAACGAGTCATTGAATCTCAGTCGTACACCCGTTTAATGCCCGTGGGCGTTTTCGGGAAGAGCGACCAGATCGGACGCCCTCGAGTTTACTTTTTGCCATAATTCCGGGAGATTGTTTCCAGGATTGCCGTGGTCGAGAACCCCGGAAGAAATTCGATAGAGACCACATGGCCACCGGCCGCTTCCACTTCGGACCGGCCCACGATCTCATCGGGCGCCCAATCGCTCCCCTTCACCAAGACGTCCGGGAGAAGGGCCTGAATGATTTCGCGGGGCGTCGGCTCCGGAAAGATTATGACGAAATCCACGCATTCCAGGGCCCCCAGTATCTCAGCCCGCTCTTCTTGCGGGATGATCGGCCGCGCATCCCCCTTCAGCGCGCTCACGCTCTCGTCGCTGTTGATGGCCACCAGCAGCCGGTCGCCCAGAGCGCGTGCCTTCTCGAGATAGTCCGCATGGCCGGGATGCAGAAGGTCAAAGCAGCCGTTCGTAAAAACCAGGCTCAATCCGGATTCCGAAAGTTGCTTCCGCAGAGGAAGGAACTGCTCCAGCGTGTATATCTTGGCGTGCGGGGCTTGGGTTTGAACTTTCATCGGAGTGCCTGGGGACTGTGCGCCATCGCCTTGGCGACCACGACCGCCATCACCAGCGTGGTGTTGTAAACAAAGTGGATGATCCAGCATGGAGTCAGCAATCCGGTCACGGCACGGGTCAGGGAGAGCACAAAACCGACAAGCACAATAAGCCCGATGGCGGGCCAGCTCCCCCAGAGTTGAAAGACGTGAAGGCCTGAGAAGATCAGCGCGGTCACAACCACGGCGACTGACGGGCCCCCGCGATTTTCGAAGATCGGATACAAAAATCCGCGAAAGATCAACTCTTCAGTGAACGGCGCAATGAGGATTGCGAAGGCTGCAAAATAATAAATGGCATGACCCTGGCTGAGGATTTTTTCGAGCGGTGTTTCTTTCGTTGAGGGGAAAAGTGAAGAGAGGATCATGACCATCACGGCGAGCAGGAGGCCGAGCAGCCCAAAACTCCGCATCACGCCCGAAGGAAGTTTCAAGAGCCTCAGAGAATGAAGGAAATCCAGCTCGTATTTTCGCGTGATCAGGAAATACAGGAAGGTGAGGAGCAGGATGTAGACCAGGAGCTGGGCGATCAGAGCGATGTAAGGGTTGGTCCCTAGCTCCCGGGGCTTCAAGGGCGGCCAGTGGTACAGCCCCTCTAAGGCGAGGTAACCCATCTGGCAAAGCAGCGTCGCAAACAATGTCCCGGCAATAAAAAGTGCCAGCAGGACCAAGGCGTCCCAACCCGTCCAGAATGCGGGTTTGGCCGCCGGTTCCTCCGGAATATGCAGCGGGTCTCCAGGCTCGGGGGGCGTTTCACGAGACGGAGGGGAAGCGGGGTTTGAGGAAAACGGTTCTTCGGACATGAAAATGGATATCTTTATTCTATCAGTTCAATTCAAAGGAGCCACGGGCCCGGGTCTCTCGCCCGGCTTCCGTCGCCTGCAGAATCGCTCTTCAGGGCTCAAGCAACGAGGGCGGCCACCAGGAGTGGAAGCATCAACTCGTGATGCCCTGTAATGGAATAGCCGCGGCCTGCCCCATTCTGGGTCGGTCGTCGGACGATGTTCTGGACCCCGCGATAGTGTTGGATGAAGTCAAAGTTGGCCGTCGTGAATCCCCGGAGAGGGAGCCCCAGGTTCCGGATCAGGCTCACCGCTTTAAGGAACACTTCCGGCATCAGGACGGCAGAGCCAAAGTTCAAAAAAACCCCCCCCTTATTCAGTGAAGCCACGCTCGACACGAAGGTCCGGTAATCACGCATCGCCCCCTCTCCCAGCATGCGACCGTTGGTTGAAGGATGGTTGTGGATGATGTCAGTCCCGACGGCGAGATGGATGGTCGCCGGGATTCCCAAACGGAAAGCCGCCGCCAGGAGAGAGTGCTTGAGATATTTTGGATTTCGGATTGCGGATTTCGGATTCGAACGGGCAGCCGGAATCGACTTTGAGCTCCCCCCCATCCCGAACCCTTCGGCCAGGCCTCTGCCAACGGCGGCCGCGAGCCCGCTGCCGGTCAAAACATAGCGATTGATGGCCGCGTTAATCCACTCGCCCGTTTCACGCGCCATGCCAAACGCGCCACTGCCGATCGACGCCTCGACATCCTCACTGGTGGATCCGACCAGGGCGATTTCGAAGTCATGGATCAGGCCGGCCCCATTCAGTGCCAGGTGTTGAACGTATCCCCGATTCATCAAATCGATCATCAGCGGCGACAGTCCGCACTTGATGACATGTCCTCCCATCGCCCAGATGATGGGTCTGGCCTGTTTTCGGGCGCGGTGGCACGCATCAACCACCTCCCGGAATTCCTTTGCGGCGAGGATGTTGGGCAGAGAATCCAGGAATTGGGGGATGCCGTTTGGCCGGGCGGCCACTCGAGCAAAGTCACGGACCGTGACCTTGCTCTTACGGCGAGCCAGCGGATAAGTGCGAACCTTGGAAAAATCAATAGGCATGGCGTCTAAAGACTCAATCGGGTTTCCCGGGCTGCATCGCAATGAACTCCACGGCAAACCCTGTTTCGGTTATGTTCATGAGGAGATCGTTCCAGAGGGTTGGATGGCCTCGCGCTCCGTTCGGATCATTTCTTGATCTACAATCTCACACAGCAGATGAATGAGCAGCCCATGAACTTCCTGAATGCGCGCTGTGCAGTTCGATTGCACTGTAAAACACGCGTCCACCCGTCCCGCCAGCTTGCCCCCGTCCCTCCCGGAAAGCGCGATCGTCAGGAGGCGGCGCGCCTTGGCCTCTTCAACCGCCTTGAGCACGTTGGGGGAATTGCCGCTGGTTGAAATCGCAACGGCCACATCGCCCTCCTGGCCATGGGCAGCAATTTGGCGCGCAAACGCCCATTCAAAGCCAAAATCGTTGCTGACCGACGTCAGGATGGAAGTGTCTGTGGAGAGGGCAAACGCGGAGAGGGCGGTCTGTCGGCGGGAGTCGTTGGAGAATCGGCCGACCAGCTCGGAAGCCATGTGCTGGGCATCGGCGGCGCTCCCTCCATTCCCGAATACAAGAAGCTTCTTCCCCCGTCGCAACCGTTCCGCCATTTCGAGCGCCACTTCCTCGATCCGGTGAGCGTGCGCAAGGAAGAATTCCTGTTGGAGCGAGAGGCCTTCAGCCACCGACTGTTGAATGAATTGCTGATAACTCATAGGAAAAAAACTATCCGGGGAGGTGGAATCCTCGCGGCATTCCATCCGCCTTCAGACCGCTCTGGGATTAAGCGGGAGTCTTTTGTCCGCAGGCGTCGGAGTTGAAATCGGGGGGTGTCTCCGCCGCCTTCCTCATGGAGCCGTTGGAGAAAAATGCTGCCAGCGCTCGACCGGTATACGACTTTTGAATACGGCCAATATGTTCCGGAGTTCCCGCGGCCACCACGCGCCCTCCTGCCTCGCCTCCCTCCGGCCCCAGGTCAATGACCCAATCGGCAGTTTTAATGACGTCCAGATGATGCTCGACGATGATGACGGTGTTTCCCAGGTCTGTCAAGCGGTTGAGGACGGCCAGGAGCTTCCTGACATCGTCGAAATGGAGGCCTGTCGTCGGCTCATCCAGAAGGTATAGAGTCCGGCCAGTCTGTCGGCGTGAAAGCTCTTTTGCGAGCTTGATGCGCTGGGCCTCTCCACCCGAAAGCGTGGTCGCCGACTGTCCGAGTTCCAGATAACCGAGACCCACGTCGTTCAGCGTTTGCAGTTTCTGGGCGACCTGCGGAATGTTCTCGAGCTGGGGCAGGGCATCGGCCACCGTGGTGCTCAGCAACTTGGAAATGGAAAGTCCCTTGAATTTTACAGCGAGGGTTTCGCTGTTATAGCGCTGGCCGCGGCAGACATCGCAGGTGACAAAAACGTCCGGCAGAAAGTTCATTTCGATCCGCCGCAACCCATCTCCCTGGCACGCCTCGCAGCGGCCGCCCTTCACGTTGAAGCTGAACCGGCCGGCCTTGTAACCCCGCTCGCGGGACTCCGGCAACATCGCATACAACTGGCGGATGGGAGCAAACAGTCCGGTATATGTGGCCGGGTTGGAGCGCGGGGTCCGTCCGATAGGAGAAGCATCGATTCGGATCACCTTATCGATATGTTCCAGCCCTTGGATCATCCGGCTCGCACCCGGTTCTTCGATCGATCGATACAACATCTTTGCGAGGGTCTTGTAGAGGATATCGTTCACAAGGGTCGATTTGCCGGCGCCCGAAACTCCCGTCACCACAATCATTAATCCCAGTGGGAACTCGACGTCGATATTCTTCAGGTTGTGGTGACGAGCCCCGAAGATCTTGATCGCCTTGCCGTTGGGTCTTCGGTGGCTGTCCGGCAAAGGGATCTGCTGTTTACCGGCGAGGTATTGACCGGTGAGGGAGCGGTCATTTCTTGCAATATCCTCGGGGCCCCCGGCAGCAACCAGGTAACCCCCGTGCGTGCCCGCCCCGGGGCCGAGATCGATGACATGGTCGGCATGACGGATGGTTTCTTCATCGTGCTCGACGACCAGCACGGTATTGCCCAGGTCGCGGAGTTGCTTGAGCGTTGAGATGAGCCGGAGGTTATCGCGCGGATGAAGCCCGATGGAGGGCTCATCGAGCACGTAGAGGACCCCGCGGAGCTTCGAGCCGATCTGGGACGCCAGGCGAATCCGCTGGCCTTCGCCCCCCGAAAGAGTCGCTGCGCTGCGATCGAGGCTCAGATAATCCAGACCGACCGCCGAGAGAAATTCGAGACGGTCACGGACTTCCTTCAACAGCCCGGAGGCGATCTTTTCTTCGCGCTCCGTCAGTTCCAGACTGCCGATCACGTCGCGCGCCCGGCCCGTGGGGAGCGAGGTGAATTCGGCGATGGAATATCCCCCGACTTTGACAGCGAGACTCTCCCGTTTCAGCCGCTGTCCCTTGCAGTCGCTGCAGGGGATCGAAGACATGTATGGCATCAGCCATTCGGAGGCGCCATTGCCGAGCGATTCCCGCAGTTGGGGAATAAGCCCCGGGAACAGCTTCCGGGCGTTTGCCTTGCGGCGGCCCGCGGATTTGCTTCCATTCGCCCCATGCCCTCCGTTGCTCTTGCTCTCTCCATAAAGTACGACGGATTGGATCTTTTCAGGCAATTCTCCAAAGGGGACCTCCAGGGGGAGTTCTCTTTCCTTGAGGATCTCATGGTAGCCCTCTTCAAGGGCGCGGTTTTCGGCCCAGGAGGACAGTCCCCCGCCAAACAAAGGTTTGGACCAATCGCCAATGACCTTGGATGGGTCAAAGTCGAATATGGAACCCAGCCCGTTGCAGGTTTCACACGCTCCGTAGATGCTGTTGAAAGAGAAGGAGCGGGGTTCGAGCTGAGGCAGGTTCAAACTGCACTCGACACACGCGAGCTTCTCGGAATACAGGTGCTCCTCGCCATTGACAATCGCTACCTGGGTGATTCCTGACGTCATTCGCATGGCCGTTTCAATGGACGCCCTTAATCGCTGTTTGATTTCCGGCTTGATGAGCAGCCGATCCACGACGATCTCGACCGTGTGATTCTTCTTCTTGTCCAGATGGATCGGTTCATCCAGATTCCGGAGGACGCCATCGATGCGGGCCCTCACAAACCCGCTCTTGTTGAGGGATTCGAGTTGTTTCTTGAATTCCCCTTTGCGTCCCCGCACAATGGGGGCAAGAATCATGACGCGTTCGTCGGGCGGGTGTGACAGAATGGTGTTGACGATCTGGTCGCTGGATTGGCGCGAGATCTTCCGGCCGCACTGGGGACAGTGAGGCACGCCAACCGTCGCATAAAGGACGCGAAGATAGTCGTAGATTTCCGTAATCGTGCCCACCGTCGAACGGGGGGATCGGGAAGAGGTCTTTTGTTCGATCGAGATGGAAGGCGAGAGCCCTTCGATCGAGTCGACGTCGGGCCGCTCCATCTGGTCCAGGAACTGCCGCGCATAGGTCGACAGCGATTCCACGTAACGCCGCTGCCCCTCCGCATAAATCGTGTCGAAGGCCAGTGACGATTTGCCGGAACCGCTGAGGCCCGTGATTACGGTAAAGGTGTGGCGCGGGATCGTGACATCAATGTTCTTGAGATTGTGCTGCCTTGCGCCATGGACTGTAATCTGTTCGATCGACATGGATTGGGTGCTATAGTCGCCCCTAACGTGAGATAATAAATTCTTAATTTTAGCCTACTGCCCACCGCCCGTCAAGCTTTGCTTCCACCTGAGGGCGAGGGAGCTGAGAAGTTGAAGAATCGCGAAGAAGAAATCGAGAAAAGGCGCCAGCGCGCCCGGGAGGAGTCATTTTCAGTGTCCCCGGTGCTTAGCGCGGTCGTCGAGAAGTTTCTGGTCAAGGGGGCCAGCGGACGCGCCTACCAAATCGTGATCGATCGCGACATGAATTTGAAATCGTGCGAATGCCACGATTTTATGAGCGCGGGACTGGGGACCTGTAAACACATCGAGGCGGTTTTGATGCAACAAGGCGTTCGAGACGTCCCGTCAGGAGATCTCGACGATTCCAAGGCCCGGAACGGTCGGCCCTCAGAGCCACCTCCCGAAGAAGCATCGCGACACCTGGTCTGCTTTGACGTGGAGACCCAGAACTCATTTGATGACGTCGGAGGACGCGCCAACCTCGACAAGCTCCGTGTTTCGGTGGCGGTCCTCTACGATGAATCCTTGAACCAGTATTTTGTTTACAACGAAGCCGAGGCCTCACAACTCGTCGATCACCTCTTCACGGCGGACCTGGTGGTAGGTTATAACCTGCTGGGTTTTGATTATGCGGTTCTTCAGCCGTATTCCAACCGGGAGCTCGGGAAGCTGCCCACGCTCGATTTGATGCGCGAGCTTGAAAAGAAACTGGGGTTTCGCGTGAAACTCGATAGCGTGGTCAATGCGACGCTGGGCGCCCGCAAAAGCGGGCATGGGTTGCAGGCCATCGAGTGGTTTCGCGCGGGCGAAATTGAAAAGCTGACCCGCTATTGCCGGGACGATGTGAAACTTACCTACGACCTCTACCAGTTTGGCGCGACCCGGGGTTACGTCTCGATCGACACCCGAGGATCCCGCCAGCGCGTCCTGGTCGACTGGAAATGAAGGACCATCCCTCACGTGGCTTTGCTGCAGTTGTTGAAGGTGTAGTTCTTTCATCGGAGGATCTCGAGGACGATCATGAGCAGCCGTAGATTTAAACCGACCGAAGCGCATCGCCTGGAAGATCCGGAACGGCTCATCTGGCTTCCCCCCTCCGATGTCCTCGCGTTGCTTCCCCTGCGACCCGGCATGAAAGTGGCCGATATTGGCGCCGGGACCGGTTACTTCGCCCTTCCTATCGCCCGGGAAATCGGTCCATCCGGAAGAGTGTGGGCCGTGGATGTCGAGCCCGAAATGCTCGCCAAACTCAAACGGAAGATTGAATCGGCGGCCACGATTCAGAATGTCGAATTATTTGAAGGGGAGGCGACGAATACGCCCCTCCCTCCGGGGGAGTTGGATTTGGTGTTTATGGCAAACCTGTGGCATGAACTCGACGATCCCGAGGGCGCGCTCCGGGAAGCAAATCGCCTCCTCCTCGCCGGAGCCCACCTGGCCATTCTGGATTGGCGGCCGGATGTGGACCGTCCGCCCGGACCTCCACTTGACCACAGAATCCCTTCTATTACCGTTAAAGGATTTCTGGAATCCCATGGATGGACGTTGGAGCGCGACTCCGAGGTCGGGCGTTACAGCTATTTTCTATTGGCTGTCCGCCCTCCGCAATGATTTCAGCTCAAACTTAGAATACCTTTCCAATAGCTCCAGCTATACCGCGAGCTCCTCGCGCCGTCCCTTTGGCCACGTCCTTGGCAGCCTTACCTGTTCCGATCCCCACGTGCTTTCCAAAGGATCCCACTCCCTTGCCAAAGCCGGCAGCCCCCTTCACCGGTTCTCCGTGGGCGGTGTCCTGACCCAGCTCTTTTCCTCCATGGCCGACCGCTTTTCCTCCTTGGCCATACTCCGTGGTGATCTGTTTTCCCGCATCTTGGAAATCCCCTCCCGCAGAAGCCGGTTTTGTTGAGTTCTTGGCTTGTTCTTTAGGGACAGCTGGTGCGGGTTTGTCATTTTGGCCACTTGGCGTTTGAGCAAAGAGGGACATAGCGCTACAAAACAAAATCGCGAAAAATAATGCAGAAATTCGTCGCATTGTGACCTCCTGAATCTTAAAGTGGACATTTGACGGTCATTTCACTTGGATGTGAATAAGGCGGCTAAGAGTTGGCTGATATGGACAAGAGCCTCCCTGCAACCGAGGGTAAATCCAAGAGGGAGAAGCATCTTTGGAACAATCTTGTTCCTTAGACCCTCAGTTCCGCCACTCAGAAGGGATCGATGTTCTAAATCCTTCAAATATTTTATTGACAGCAGGAGGGTGTGATACTAGTATTTCGGCTTCTTCACAACACGGATATCGCTCTCACTCTCAGAGCGGTGTTTGTAAATCGGCGGAGCGGCAGGGTAGCTGCACGGCGATTTTTCAAAGCCACCTCCCCAACTTAAATCTTCAGGAATCCGTTTGGTTCGAAGGGCTGTTCTTTCACTGTCGCATCAGGATTTTCTAATCGGCGGAGCGGCAGGGTAGCTGCACGACGATCCTCAAAGCCACCTCCCCAACTTGACCTTCAGGTGTCCGTTCGGTCCGAAGGGTTGCACGTTCAATTTCGGATCAGGATTTTCTAATCGGCGGAGCGGCAGGGTAGCTGCGCGACGATTCTCCAAAGCCTTCTCCCCATTTCAGTTTTTTGAAATATGAGCAGTCGGGGTGTTCGATGCCGGGCGGCATTGAACCTTAGACGCCGGGACCGTTGATGCTCCCGTGATTTACAGACGGCGGGGGCGGTCCATGGACCGTCGGCGCATCCCCACACCACGGCCGAGAAGGATCTCTTTGCCAAAAGGAGAGCCTTGGTCTTTCTTGTGAACGAGCGCGGAGAATCTTCTGTCTCCAGTCGTGGCACCCCGCTGACAAAGGTTTTGTTGTTTATCCCAAGGTAAGGAGGAGTCAATGATGATCTCAGCAAATGCTCAACACCGTTCCCTCACGAAGCCCTTTTCCCCGATGAGAATCGCCTGGTTTGTCCTCATTGCTTTGCTCTTGGGTGAGGCGCTGGTGATCCAGGCGCAATTTGTATTTTTCGCACAGGATCACGGCGTGCGCAGCGGTCCTTCAGGTGCGGGTGGACCCCTGCCTGGCTTGACTCCCGGTGAACTAGCGAATTTCAACGATGGTCAGATCGCGTTCCTGGAGCAGGATTCAGTTTCAAATGGTCTCGGGCCGCGATTTAATCTGGACAGTTGTGCCGGGTGCCATGCCCAGCCGGCTGCCGGGGGAACCAGTCCCTTCAGCAATCCCCAGGTTGCTGTGGCCACAACTCTGGGTGCCGACAATGTTGTACCCTTTTTTATCAGGATCAACGGGCCTGTGCGAGAAGCGCGATTCCCCCTCAATCCGGATGGCTCACCCGATGGGGGAGTCCACGATCTCTACACCATCACCGGCCGCTCGGATGCGCCGGGCTGCAGTCTCCGACAGCCCGATTTCAACGGCGCGGCCTCGCAACACAACTTGATTTTCCGAATCCCTACCCCGGTCTTTGGCGCCGGTCTGATTGAGGCCATCCCGGATTCCACGATCCTCGCCAATCAAAACGCCAACTCGAATGCCAAGCGAAACTTCGGCATTGCCGGCCATCCCAACCGCAATGGTAATGACGGCACCGTGACTCGTTTTGGATGGAAGGCACAAAACAAATCCCTCAAGATTTTTGCCTCGGAGGCCTACAACGTTGAACAGGGCGTCACCAATGAGGGATTTCCGAACGAGCGAGAGGAGAACCCGTCTTGCTTCTTCAACGGGACTCCCGAGGATCATACGCATGCGGATGCGACAACGCCGCAGGCCATGCTGAGCGATATCGAGCGGTTCGTCAACTTCATGCGATTTGCAGATCAACCCGCTCCAGCCCCAGCCACAACATCCATTGCGAACGGACGCAGCCTTTTCAGCCAGGTTGGTTGCGCGCTCTGCCATACCCCCACCCTGAAGACAGGCAAATCCTCAAGCCCGGCGCTCAGTTTCAAGCAGGCGAATCTCTTTTCAGATCTGCTGGTGCATAACATGGGCCCGGGACTGGCGGACCGGGTCTCCCAGGGAAACGCGGGGGGGGATGAATTCCGCACCGCTCCGCTGTGGGGGCTCGGACAACGGATCTTCTTCCTGCATGACGGACGGACCAACGATTTGATGGATGCGATTGAGGAGCATGCGAGTTCCGGCAACTCCCAGTTCGCTCCCTCCGAGGCGAACCGGGTCATCCAGCTCTTCAACTCGCTGTCTGCCTCGCAAAGACAGGATATTCTGAATTTTTTGCGTTCCCTGTAACGCGAAGGGTCCTGCCGACCACCGGTGTGGAACCCCTGAGGCCATTGCCAATCGCGGATGATTGCAATCATCCGCGATTTTTTTGGCTAGGGCGGATCCCCCCCGGTTCGAGACCTCTGTGCGGAGACGCCAGACCGGGTTTGACAAGGGAGGCACCCGTCCGGTAGGATGACGGTTTGGAATGCATCGATGAGGGATCAGAATTTCTCCGAGTGTTGAACCCTAAATCCGGAAGGACATGAGTTCAACGCCGATTCCGTAAATGGATCAGGGTCTTCCGAGAAATTGGAATGCCTCCCGTGTTTGGAAAGGAGAAACGAGAAGATCGGAGCGCCGACTTCCGTTTTTTTGACACGGGGGTCGGCGATTTTATTTTGAGCGGCCATTATGCTGCGTGACAGCTTTGGGCGACAGATCACTGATTTGCGGTTGTCCGTGACGGACCGGTGCAACTTCAAGTGTGTTTATTGCAAGCCGCAGCTGGAAGGCCGGTGGGTGCAGCGGAGCGAGCTTCTGACCTTTGAAGAGCTCGAACGCGTGGCACGAATCCTCGTGTCCCTGGGGATTGAGAAGATCCGCATCACCGGTGGCGAGCCGCTGGTGCGGCAGAACATCGAGCATCTCATCGCGAGAATCGCGCGGATTGAGGGCGTCCAGGATTTGTGCATGACCACCAATGGGTATGTCCTCGCAGAAAAGGGCGAGATCCTCCAGCGTGCCGGCCTGCGGCGCGTGACCGTCAGTCTCGACACTTTGAATGCCGAAAAATTCACGGCCATTACGGGAAAAGATTACTTCGCCAGAGTGCTGGAAGGGATTGACGCCGCCGTGGCCCTGGGCTTCCAGCCGGTCAAGGTCAACGCGGTGATCATGCGGGACGTCAATGACGATGAATTGGTCGCGTTCGCTCGTTTCGCCCGGGAAAAGAACGTGGTGTTCCGGTTCATCGAGTTCATGCCGCTCGATGCCGATCATCAGTGGTCCAAGAATCGTGTCGTGACCCTCGATGAGATGGTGGAGAGGATCTCTTCCTACGAGAAGCTGGTTCCTCTGCCGGCTCACTCCATCAGTGAGACCGCCCGGCGTTTCCAGTTTGAGGATGGGGTGGGAGAGATCGGCATTATCGCCCCGGTTTCACGCCCGTTTTGCGGACATTGCAGCCGCATTCGCATGACCGCCGACGGCAAAATTCGCACCTGCCTGTTTTCCATCCTCGAACACGACGTGCGGGCGCTCCTGCGCGGTGGGGCCAGCGACGACGCGATCAAAGGGTTCATCGAGCGGGTGGTCGATCAAAAGGAAGAACGACACCATATCAACGACCCCGACTTTGTTCAGCCGGAGCGGGACATGTCGTTGATCGGGGGATGAAGGCGGCGGGGGAGACCTTTGACAGGTCGCTCGAGAAGCCTTTTCATTCCGATGAAGGGCCGGGCTTGAGCCCGGTTGAAGGGGTAAGGATTTTCTTTCTTCTTTCCCGGGCTGCCCATCGACCGGACTAGAGTCCGGTCCTTCCGGATCTAAAATCCAAAGACAGGAACCCCGTTCAGTAAATCGTCCCTTGGCCCCACCGGGGCGTGGATTGAGAGACCCTTAAAAGAAAAGCGGTGGGAAGAAGGGTGTTTGGCTCCGTCTGGAGAACTCGGGCGCGATCGCGCCGCTGCCCATTCGATCTGCGAGTTACTGAAAGGATTCAATTCATGACGCAAGCCCAGTCCGGCAACCAGCTTTCAAACGCCCGCAGTGCCTATCTTCGAACGGCGGCCCATCAACCCATCCATTGGCAGGAGTGGAATGACGCCGCCTTCGAGCGCGCCCAGAGCGCCAATAAGCCCATTTTGCTCGACATCGGCGCCGTGTGGTGTCACTGGTGTCATGTGATGGATGGCGAGAGTTATGAGAATGAAGAGATTGCCGCCTTGATCAATGAGAATTTCATCGCCGTAAAGGTGGACCGGGATGAGCGGCCCGACATCGACAGCCGCATGCAAGCCGCTGTCCAGGCCATCAGCGGGCAGGGGGGATGGCCCCTGACCGCCTTTTTGACGCCAGATGGCAAACCGTTTTTTGGAGGGACTTACTTTCCGCCGGATGACCGGTACGGCCGCCCGGGGTTCAAGAATATCCTCCAGACCCTTTCTGAGTACTTTCGCCGGAGTCCGGCCGAGATTATTGAGCAGTCCAACAAGGTGATTGAGGCCATCGCCTCGGTCGATAATTTTGTTCCCAAGGAGTCACAATTATCGCCGCACCACCTGGACATCATTCTGAACTCCATCGTCCATTCGTTTGATGTGCGCCATGGCGGGTTCGGCACCTCGCCAAAGTTTCCTCATTGCGGTGCTGTGGAGTTGCTGCTGAACCATCACCATCTGACGGGTGAAACCTGGGCCCTGACCATCGCCGATACCACCCTGACCAAAATGGCGCAGGGCGGGGTCTACGATCAGGTGGGCGGCGGCTTCCATCGCTATTCCACCGACGAGCATTGGACGGTTCCTCATTTTGAGAAGATGTCTTATGACAACTCGGAACTGCTTAAGAACTACCTCCACGGTTACCAGGCGACGCAAAACCCGCTTTATCGCGAGGTCGCGGAAGGCATTCTCCACTGGGTGGATACTACCCTGTCGGACCAGGAAAGGGGTGGATACTACGCCAGCCAGGATGCCGACATCGATCTGCATGATGACGGCGATTTTTTCACCTGGACCCTGGAAGAATTGAAGGGGGCTCTCTCCGAAGAGGAAGCCCGGGTCATTCAGTTCTATTATGGCGTTGAGGAGAAGGGCGACATGCACCACAACGCCCGGAAGAACGTGCTGGAAATTGTGATGGATTCTCGCGACATCGCGTCTCGCCTGAACCTTTCAATGGACCGCGTTTTGGAGTTGATCGCCTCCGGGAAAAGGCGGCTTCTTGAGGAACGGAAGAAACGAAGGTCCCCCTTTGTGGATACCACCCTGTACACCAACTGGAACGCCATGATGATCTCTGCTTACCTTGAGGCGTGGAAGGTGCTGGGTCTTCCGCATTGCCGAGCCTTTGCCCTGAAATCATTGGACCGCCTGGTGGCCCTGGCCTATCAGGCCGACGTGGGCATGTATCACTCCATCGTGGACGGAGAGGCCCGTGTCCCTGGTCTGATTGAGGATCAGGTTCACATGGCCGGCGCGCTGTTGGATGCCTTCGAGGTGACCCTCAAGAAGCATTACTTCGATTTGGCGGAACACTTGATTCAGCATGCCCTCGGGACATTCTGGGATCCTGAACACGGGGGATTCTTTGACACGCCGCGGGACAGTTCCGCGGTTGGGGCTCTGGCCTCCAAACGCAAGCCCTTCCAGGATTCTCCGACGCCGGCCGCGAATCCGGTTGCGGCCATCGCGCTCCAGCGACTGTTTCACTTGACCGAAAACGCGGACTACCGTGATAAGGCGGAAACGATTCTGAAGAACTTCAGCGAGCCCGCTTCGAAGTACGGTCTTTACGCTGCAACTTACGCTATCGCTCTTGCATTGCATTACCAGCAACCCATGCAGGTGCTTGTTTTTGGGGAAAGGGATGACACCGGAACGGACGCGCTCGTGAAGGAAACGAGCAAATTCTTCCGGATCGGGAAGATCGTCCTTCAACTCACCAGCCAACAAGTGAACGCCGACACGCTTCCTCCCGCACTCCTCACGCTCGCCCGAAATATGCCACTCGACCACTTCCCCCGAGCCTTTGTGTGTTCTGACTTCACCTGTTCCCCGCCGATGGACTCCCCTGCCGCGTTGGCGCGGCTCCTCTCGGGCCAGGCAGCAAAGTGATAGAATGGTCATCCTGGACTGGTCGTAGAGAGTTCCCGGCGGACCTTCTCTAGAGGCCGCTCTCGATTGTGTGGCTGTCCTCATGAAATCCTCGGAGCAGATTCAAAAAGACCTGAAACAACTTGTCAAAGGCGACGTGCGCTTCGATGACGTGACGCGGACGCTGTTCGCCACGGCGGCGTGCATTTACCGGATCATGCCGCTGGGTGTGGTGTCGCCGCGGGATGCCGAGGACGTGGTTCGCGTGGTGCAATATTGCCATGAGGAAAGAGTTCCCATTACGGGCCGGGGAGGGGGGAGCTCGCTGGCGGGGCAAGCGGTTGGAGCAGGGATCATCCTCGACTTTCCGCGGTACATGCATTCGATTGTAAGAATCGAGCCGGAAGAAAATCGCGTGACCGCTCAGCCGGGAATTATTTTCGGCGAATTGAACAAGGCCCTTGCACCGCACGGGAAGTTTTTTGCTCCGGACCCCTCCAGCGGCGATTTTTGTGTGGTGGGAGGCATGCTGGGAACCAACGCCGCCGGCCCCCACACCCTGAAGTATGGGACGACGAAAGATCATGTTCTGGAAATCTCCACCGTCCTTCACAACGGGGAGTTGGCCACCCTGAAAAGGTATGCGCGGGAATCGGCGGAATTCAAGGACCTCCTGTCACGCGACACCGAAGAAGCTCGAATCCACAAACAGATCATCGGCCTCATCGAGCCGAATCGCCGGCTGATTGCGGACCGCACCCCGAATCTGTCGAAAAACTCCTGCGGCTATAATTTACGCGAAGTGATCTCCAATGGCTCGATTGACCTCACCAAGGTGCTTGTGGGTTCGGAGGGCACGCTGGGATTGGTCACCGAGGCCGTCCTGCATCTGGAGGATCTTCCTGCGGTCAGGGGATGTGCCCTGGCTTACTTCGATGATTGGCGCAAGGCCAGCGCCGCCGTGGTAGAGGTCAATCGTTCGAGTCCCTCCGCCTGTGAGGTGATGGATCGAACTTTCGTCGATATCGTGCGCGCGGCTAAGCCGACCCTGCGGCATCTTCTTCTCCCAGACACGGAGGCCATGCTCCTCATTGAATTCGAAGCCGCGACCCACGAAGAATTGCACGCCAGGGTGCTGGACCTGACCCACTTGCTCAAAAATCAAACAAAGTTAGCCTCCGAAGTTCTCCCCGCCTGTGAACCTGCCGAGCAACAGGAATTGTGGGCGGTCCGTAAGGCGGCGTTGCCGATCCTCTTCAAGGCCAATCCCAGGCGGAAGCCGATGAATTTCATCGACGATGCAGCGGTCGAGCCCATCAAGTTGTGGAATTACATCTTTGGTTTGCGCGAGATTTTCAAGCGGTACGACGTCGAGGGGGTGCTGTATGGACACGCCGGGAACGGCAACATCCACGTCAATCCCTTGATGGACCCCCACAGCGCGCAATTTGTGGATCAGCTCAAGGGCATGTCCGACGAAGCCTTTGATTTGGCCATCAAACTGGGCGGAACCATCTCGGCTGAACATGGCGACGGCATCCTGCGCGCGCCCTACATCCGTCGGGAATACCAGGATGATTTTTATGATCTGCTGGTTCAGACGAAACGTATTTTCGATCCCTTGAGCATCCTGAATCCCGGCAAGATCATCACCGAAGACACCCAAATCCCAACTCACAATCTCCGTTTTACGAACGATTACGAGCTGACCGGGACCCACTTTGATGAACCCGAGTGGAGACTCGAAATCGAGAAATGTCATGGCTGCGGGGCCTGCCAGAATTATTGTCCCGTCGCCAAGGCGACCCACTGGGAAGAATCCAGTGCCCGCGCCAAGGCAAACCTGTTGATGGCGGTGATCCGCGGGGAAATCGATCCGGAACGTCTCGCCACCGATGAGTTGAAGACCGTGGCGGACCTGTGCTTCAATTGCAAACTGTGTCTGACTGAGTGCCCAACCGCAGTCGATGTCCCCAGGCTGGCCATCGCCGCTCGAAGTTTCTATGTGGAAAAGCATGGGATGCCATTGAAGAACTGGATGCTGGGCAAGGCCGAATTGACATCCAGATTGGGCTCCCTCCTCCCCGGCCTCACGAACTTCATGAACCATAACTCGCTGAACCGCGCCATCCTTGACGCGACCGTTGGCATCGACCACCGCCGCGACATGCCGGAGTTCAGACATCCTTTCCAGGCGGGACAAGGTTACATCACCTCGCTCGGGGGCGCCCTCCGCCGTCACAAGGTGGTCTATTTCCCGGGCTGCTTTGCGCGCTTTAATGATCCCGAGGGGGAGGCGGCAGCGACGGTGACCGTACTCGAGAAGAACGATTGCGATGTCTACATCCCCGATCAACGGTGTTGTTCCATCGCGTTGTTCACAATGGGCGCTGCCGAAGCGGCCCGTGCGGACGTGGAATTCAACATCCGCATATTGATTCCGCTGGTTGAAGCGGGATTCGTTATCGTGGCCTCAGCCCCGAGCTGCGGACTCGCCATCAAGGAAGACTGGCCACAGCTCATGAAAAATGATGCCGCGCAAAAGATCGCTGCCAACACCTACGACATCCACCAGTTTTTGTGGAAGCTCTATCAGGACGGAGAGCTCAATACCTGCTTCGGCAAGCTGGACTACGAAATGGTCTATCACAATGCCTGCCATTTGAAAACCCAGGGCGTGGAGTTGGAGCCGATTGAACTGATGCGTCTGGTCCCGGGTGTGAGGGTGAAGGAAATCAAGGACAGTTGCTGCGGGATCGCCGGGACCTACGGTTTCAAGAAAGAGAACTTTGATCTCTCGATGGAGATCGGAAATTTATTGTTTGATGAAATCAAAAAGACGGGCGTCAAGACGGTGACGACCTCCTGCGGCACCTGCAACATTCAGGTGAAGCAGGGCACGCAGCTCAATGTCATCCATCCGATGCGCGTTTTGAAGGAAGCCTACGAAAAGGCGGAATGAGAGAAGGGGGAGGGCGTTTATCCTAAAGACACATGCAATCTTGAACAATATAGACCCGGTTTAACCACCCGATCACGATTTGTGATGCACTGGTAGCCGGGATTCGCTGTTCTTTGGCGAATCCCGGGCTTTTGCATGAGTCCGGGAGAGGGAAGCAGCTTCGAGTTTTCCGGGATGCTCCCAAGAGCGGAGCATCCCGGCTACCAGTACTACGGTGCATTGAATTTCTATCCTACGACACTTTTACCTTCAATCCCTGTTTTACAATCCGGAAATTAATGACCCTGCCACCTGCCGCGTGGAGCGCGTGCTGGACCGGACGCTTGCGCTCGGGTGGAACTGCAAACACCATGCAACCACCACCGCCGGCACCGCACACCTTGGCGGCGGTCGCTCCTTCCTGTCGCGCGATGCGCGTCAGTGTTTCCATGACCGGAGTGGTGATGCGGGGAGCCAGGTGCTTGCGATGGCGCCATTCGTCCGCCAGGGCGCCACTGATGGCCTCGAAATCGCCCGCAAGGAGCGCCTCCCGCATTCGCACTGCGCTCTGAACAATGGTTTCAAACTTGGCAAAAGTGGATCGATCTCCGTTCACATGCCGCTTGAACATCTCCCAGTTGTTGATGGCTGAATACCGCGGCTCTCCCGTGAAACACAAAATGAGATGGCTCTCGAGTTGCGTAAGGCTGATCGGAATCCTTTCGACGCGAATCCCGCGTGCCGTCAGGTGCATGCACAAAGCGCCGCCGTAAAGAGGCGGAAAATAATCCTGTTCACCTGTCGGGATATCGATCACCTGGGCCTCCACGTTCTTGGCGAGCGATTGAATGGCCGGTTTGCTCAGTTTAGACCCGGTAAGCGCCTTCAGGGCCCCGCAGATGGCTATGTTCAGCGCCGACGAGCCGCCCAGTCCCGAACCGGCAGGAGCCATGCAGCGGGTGGTCATCTCCAGACCCCTCTTCGGGGCAAACTCGAGGATCAGCCGTGAAAGCAAAGGCAACACGCGATCGCCTTTCAACTCCTCAAGGGAGTTGAAGCGCGCCGATCTCTTCCCATCGATGGATTTCAGAACGATCTTCCGGTCCCGCCGGGTACGGATCTTGCAGCGGGCGAATTGGTCGATGGCAAAATTGACGGTGCAGGCGTTTTCATGGAACAGATAAAGAGGCCAGATGTCGACGGTGCCTCCCGCGAGGTCGACACGGGTCGGAGCCACGGATTCAATAAGCATGAGTTCGGAAAGGCCTTTCGGATTATTTTTGACGAGCCGTGCGGAATTGTTCAGGAATGCTGCCTTGACTTGAAGAAGCAACAACCCCCGGGCATCATAACAAACCGGCAGGCCGTTTTAAATCGCTATTGAACAAAGCTCGGTTTTGCTCGCGGCTGGGTGCCTCCGCGGGAGACCAGGAACTTGCTCTGCAAGCCGGATTGACAAACATTTTTGAGGATGACAGAATAGGTTCCCACGCCGAAGTGGCGGAATTGGCAGACGCGCTACATTCAGGGTGTAGTCCTCTACGGGGGGTCGGGGTTCAAGTCCCCGCTTCGGCACCAATTTCACTCGCCCTTTTTTGCTCCTTTTCGAAGTGTGCATCCTGTGCTCAGGATGTCCTGATGTTGGAAGGTCCGCAAATCCGTGCTTCCATGCTCGGGGCAAAGCTTCCCGGATATGCCTGAATCAGTTAAGACCAAACTGTGGCGCTGGGCCTTCAACTTTCATCCCACCTACCGCAGTACTGGAGCATGGGTCAAGTACCTTGCCCATGATTTCCGTGAACTGCGCGTCGAACTTCCGCTGTCCTGGCGGACTCGAAATTACGTGGGGACCCTCTTTGGAGGAAGCATCTACTCTGCGGTCGATCCCTTCTACATGATCATGCTTATCAAAACGCTCGGTCCAGAATTTGTCGTTTGGGACAAGGCGGCGGCCATCCGGTTCAAGAAACCCGGGCGAGGGACCCTGTATGC
This sequence comes from Terriglobia bacterium, assembly GCA_020073085.1. Taxonomy (NCBI): domain Bacteria; kingdom Pseudomonadati; phylum Acidobacteriota; class Terriglobia; species Terriglobia bacterium. The sequence goes on from JAIQFV010000004.1 coordinate 182,767, forward strand.
AAGGTTTGTTCTGAGCGATGAGGAGCTCAGTACCATCCGCCGCGAATCTCAGCACTTGGAGTCCCTCGATCGAGTGTATGAGATCCAACTTACCGATGCTGAAGGGAGGGTCTGTGCTGTCGTGGAGAAAACGATTTACATTCGGCGAAAACAAAACGATTCCACGGCGTGAACGAGGGAGCAAAGCCAAGTGGGATCGATCCGCGCTAACCATTTCCAAGAAGGATCTTAGAAACCGATGAATCGGTTTTAATTCTTCATGTCCCAGTCAATACACCTCGATGAATCGGGGTGCTGTTTTTTTGTCCAGCCCGGAGTTCGGGTGACACAGGAAAGATTTTCATGACCTCCGCGGACACACAACCGGCTCTTCACCGCACCTTCGGCCTGCTGCAAGCCACCGCCATGAACATGTCGAACATGGTCGGGGTGGGTCCGTTCATCACGATTCCGTTGATTCTCGCCGCCATGGGCGGGCCGCAAGCCATGCTGGGTTGGATCCTGGGGGCGCTGATTGCGCTGTGCGACGGCATGGTGTGGGCCGAGCTCGCCGCGGCGGTTCCAAGCTCAGGGGGAACCTTTGAATATTTGAAAGTCGCTTATGCCCGCACGCGCCTGGGACGACTGCTTCCGTTTCTATTCATCTGGCAGTTCATTTTTTCGGGGCCGCTCGAAATCGCCTCCGGCAATATCGGCCTGGCGCAATACCTGACCTATCTCATTCCCCTGACGCCGCGCGAGATGAACTGGGTGGCGGTCGGCGTGGGACTGCTCACCGTTTTGCTGCTTTATCGGAAAATCTCTTCCGTGGGAAAACTCATGGTTGCGCTGTGGGTGGGGATGATCGCCACCATCCTCGTGGTCATGATCTCGGGATTTCTGCGGTTTGATTCGCGAATCGCGTTCTCTTTCCCGCCCCACGCCTTTGATTTTTCCAGGGGTTTTGTGCTGGGGCTGGGATCGGCCATGCTGATCGCGATGTACGACTACCTTGGCTATTACAGCGTCTGCTACATTGGCGACGAGGTCAAGAATCCCTCCCGGACTGTTCCTCGGTCCATCCTGATCTCTGTGATTGTTGTGGCGGCCATCTATCTCACCATGAACCTTTCCATCATTGGGGTGGTCCCGTGGAAGGAAGCGATGCGATCGCAGTTCATCGCCTCCGAGTTCATGGAGAAGATTTATGGCCGGGCAGGTGGTGTGCTCATTACCGTGATGATTGTGTGGACCGCTTTCGCCTCGGTATTCGCGCTGATGCTGGCCTACTCGCGCATCCCCTTTGCCGCCGCTCGCGATGGATTCTTTTTTTCAATTTTCGCCCGCCTGCATCCGACGGGCGGATTCCCGCACGTGTCTCTTTTGGCGCTCGGCGCCGTGGTGATCGGGGCGGGATTTTTCAGCCTGGACGCAGTGATCAAGGCGCTCATTACAACACGCATTCTGATCCAGTTCATTGCCCAAATTGTAGCGGTGCACCTGGTGCGGAAGGAACGCGGAGCCGGCACGACCTTTCGCATGGCGTTCTATCCGCTGCCGAGTGCCGTGGCCCTGCTGGGCTGGGTCTATATTTTTTTCACGTCGGGCGTGCCGTACTTCCTGGGGGGACTGCTGACCCTGGCTGTCGGGGTGGTCGCCTATTTTATCTGGTCTCGATCCAGGCAAATTTCAGGAAATCCCGCCGTGTGACGTCTCGAGACGCTCTCCCCTGAGTCAATTTTCTTGACAATTCCTGCCACAGAGGTACGATGAGGCAAGCTTTACAGAAGAGGGTATAGAGCCCTCCGTAAACCTCTCCTTGGGTGTAGTCCCTTTCGTTCTCAATTGCCTTTAGATTAATTGAGGCTGACCCGAAGTTTCTCCATTTCATTTCTTTATTGAGGGGGGGGTACTGTCCGATCGTCCAACCCTTACGAGAGAACGTGAGGAACTCTCTCGCGTGAAGATAACCGTTTCGGCGATCCCTTGCTTCGCCAATCGAATGGAGATGGGGAGATAGAGACTCGATCATCAGGGGGAGAGGGGGCGCGAAGTGAAAACTCCCCCTCGAATCACAAAAAGAATTCCGATGCAGCAGAAGCGAAAAGGAGGGTACGAGTTATGGCTAGAAAAGCATTGTGTGTAGGAATCAATGTCTTTAAGAACCTTCCCGGAGCAACCCTGCAAGGTTGCGTCAACGATGTTAGCGACATGACTGACATCCTCAAGAATTTTCTCGGCTTTACAAATGCCGACATCACCACGCTGACCGACGCAGAGGCCAATAAAGCGAATATCATGGCGAGCCTCAAATCGATGGTTGATGGAGCCAAGACCGGGAAATTCAGCTACCTCGTCTTCACGCTGTCCAGCCATGGCACCCAGGTGCCGGACACCGGGGGCGACGAACCCGATCGGGCGGACGAGGCCTTCTGTCCGCATGACCTGGCAATTCTGGGCAATCAATGGGACCCCAATCACATTATCATCGATGACGAGTTACATGACCTCTTCGTCACGCTGCCTCCGAACGTACTGCTGGAGGTCTACCTGGATACCTGCCACAGCGGGACCGGGCTCAAGGCGATTGATCTCCTGCTGGACCGCAAACCCCGGTATTTGCCACCCCCTTCGCTCGAGGCCTTCCAAGTGGTGGAGAACTGTGCCCCGCGCGGCTTGCAGCGGAAATGGCCGGATCTGTATAAGGAATTGGTCCATCACATCCTCTGGGCCGGGTGCCGCGCGGACCAGACGAGTGCGGACGCTTCCATTGCCGGATCCTGGCATGGCGCTTTTACTTATTATTTTTGCCAGGAAATGCGCGCGTGCAAGAACAAGCTGTCTCGCGCCGATGTGCTGAAGAAGGTGCGGGCGGCCCTGAAGGTAAATCACTTCACCCAGATTCCTCAGTTGGAATGTGAGGCGACGGTGAGATCATTGCCGATGGAGGAAATCCGCCAAGTGGTGATGAGCGCCTGAGAACGCAGAGTCCACTTTGCAGCAACACTGGGATGAAAGGCACTGATCCCACAGAAACCGCCCGGCAGATTACCCTTTCAAAACGGGGTTGCCGAATAGTAACCGCCGCTCACTGGAGCGGCATCGGCAACCCCGGATCCTCCGAATGCCTCCCCGTTGCACGTTGAGCTGGTACGGTTCTGAGATCGATCGACCACGACGCCAGGATTACGAGGGCTTTCCTCGTGACGTTCGCACCTCGAAGGGGATCAATCCCACCCATTTTCCCCGATACAGGCCCGCCGTTATTCGGTATCATTGGAGTAAAGGTCAGCTCCTGCGGCGTGTGGCGTCCACCTTAAGGTGAGGTCGATGATGGCTTTCGAAACTCTTCATTCCCCGATGGCATTTCTGAAACAGATGCTGGGCAGCGTTCCCTTCGAGAAGGAATTGCAGGCCTACATGGACTGGTGGGAGCAGGAGGGGAAATTGATTTCTGCGGCGACGGATCGCTCCGGGACCCCCTGGCTGCGAATGTTTGATCGTTTCGGAGCCCGGGTTGACGAAGTGATTTTCCCGCCCGACTACTGGAGGATGCTGAGGAAAGGATATGAGGCGGGGGTGTTGTGGCGGGCGTTTGAGGAGCACTCGCTAAAATCGCACTACTCCCTTGGGTTCCTCACCTCTTTTTACGATCCCGGCATTTATTGTCCGTACATTGTCTCCTTGGCAACTGCAGTCTCCCTTGAGAAGTACGGGGCCGAGGAAGTGAAAGATCGCTTCCTTCCGCCCTTGCTCCGGCGGGATGGGACAGGCTGGCAAGGTGCGACCTGGATGACCGAGGCCAAAGGAGGTTCGGACTTGGGCGCTACAGTGGAGACGACGGCCCGGCTGGTGGGGCAGACGTCCTCGTCTGCCCCACGCAGCCCTGACCCGGGAAAGACGGCGAAGGATCAGCCAAGACCATATGGGGAGCGATGGTTTCTAACCGGCGAGAAGTATTTTTCCAGCAACGTCGGAGCCGAACTGGCTGTGGTCGCCGCTCGACCCGAAGGGGCGCCTCCCGGGGTGCGGGGGCTGGCGCTTTATCTTGTTCCACGTTTGCGTGAAGAGGGTGGTCTTAACTATTTTGTACGCCGCATCAAAGACAAGATTGCGACACGGTCCGTCCCCACGGGGGAGGTGGAATTCAAGGACAGCGAGGCATTCCTGCTCGGGAAGCCCGAATGGGGAATTTATGAAATTCTGGAAGTCTTGAACCTCTCACGGGTGGCTAATAGCATTGGCAGCGTCGCCCTGGCGCAGCGGGCGATGGCCGAGGCCCTGGGATTTTCCGAGCAACGCATCGCCTTTGGCAAACCGATTCTCCAGCATCCGCTGCTTCACAAACAGTTCGAAGACAGGCTCTACGAATTAAAGAAGGCATTTGCCCTGGCCTGGGAGGCGGTCGTGCTTTTGGACGAAGTGTGGCGGGAAAAGGTTCCCTATTCCGACCCCTATCACCTCTTTCGGCTAATCGCCCACTTGGCAAAATACTGGACTGCCGAGCAGGCCGCTCAAACGGCGAAGTGGGCCATGGAGGTTCACGGGGGAATGGGGACACTCGCGGAATTTCCGGTCGAACGATGGTTGCGTGAGGCTATGATCCTGGCGATCTGGGAGGGGACCCCCCAGCGTCAGATCCTGGATGGGCTGGAGGTCATGGAGCGAAAAGGGGCTCACCGATTGCTCTTCAAACACATCCTTCGATTCGCCGATCCCGGGAAGTTGGACGGACTGCAATCTCGCGTCTCAAGCCATCTGGCGCTTCCTCCCGCAGAGAAGGAGGCCGGGGCGGAGGGGCTTTTCCGCGACCTGGCAGAGTTCACAGCAGAGGCCTTGCTGCGCAAGCTGGAGAAGAAAGCATCTGGATAGAAGGAAGAAGTTAGTCCCCACGTTGGCGGAGGTTGAGCCATGTTTCATAAGAGTGCTCCTCTGTTGCTCTCAACGATCCTCGCCGCTCTCGCATGCCTTTCCACCGCGTCTTGTGGCGCCAAGGATCGAGCCCACACGACCGAAGGGAGGCAGTTGATGGGGATTCACAGGAGGAAATAGCGCTTTGTAGTGACGACTTCAGTCGTCACACTGGAGTTTGGACATTATAAGTACGTAAGTTGTAGTGACGACTTCAGTCGTCATATACGAGACCGGGATCACATATGCAATTCCAGGATATCCCCATCCTCCAACCGATGAGTCCGTTCCACCATCTGGCCATCGAATTTGACGGTCCGTTTTGACCTGGATGAACTCCACACGCGGGCGAATTTCAGGGTGTTTTCAAAGTCGCGATGAACGGCGCGCGCCGCATCGAGGACGGTACTGCCAATCTTCAAAACGAACGGAGGGGTGGACAAGTCAACTTTCTTGCCCGGGGGCTTAGTATAAATCCGGATAACCTCAAGAGATTCAAAGATGGCATGACGCAGAGATTCCAGCCCCTCGTTCGTGGCGGTCGACGCCGGGAAAATGGGAAACTGCTTCTCAAAGAACTCCCGCAGGATCGCCAGGTTGTCCGGCGCGTTGCCGGAGTCCGATTTGTTTGCCACCAGCAAGGTCTTCTTGCAGATCACTGCAGGAACATTGCCGTCATTCTCCACGGGGATGCTTGCCGTCAAGCGGATTCTTGAACCCTCCAGAATCTTCAGCACGCTCTCGACCTCTTCAAGCAGCTCGTCGCTGCTTAAATCCACCGCCAGCAACGCCAGGTCCGCTTGACGGACGATTCCACCAAGCCACGGTTCGTAGGATTCCAGGGCGACGGGGGGAAGATCGATGACCTGGATCTGGACGTTTTCGAACGGCATCATGCCAGGTTGCGGCATTCGTGTCGTGAAGGGATAGTCTCCGATTTCCGGAGTGGCTTTTGTCAGCCGGGCCAGCAGAGATGATTTACCCACGTTGGGAGCGCCCACGAGTACCACTTGCCCCGCCCCTTCCTTATGGACGACGTACAATGTTGATCCCTTCGCCGGGCCGTGTTTGTGCTCCGATTCGACTCGCAGCTTGGCCAGGCGATGCTTCAGGTCGGCTTGAAGCTTTTCCGTGCCCTTGTGTTTGGGCATCACCGCCATCATCTCTTCAAGCGCTTCGATCTTCTCTGGGGGGGTGGTGGCTTCCTTGTAACGCTTTTCGGCAGCGAGATACTGGGGGGTCAGGTTGGCGGGCATAGTGAATCGAAGCTCCAGTCTGATTTAATTTTACATCAAAGGGCCGGTGCAGGGGCGGAGTTTAGAGGAGGGCTGGGGGAAAAATCCAAAGTCCAAATTCCAAACAAAACCCAAATTCCAAGACTTCAAGGATCCCCCAGAACAAGTAAGTATCTCGGATGAATATCGGAAATTGGGACTGGAATCTCGAGCGCGTCCGTCACGACGAGAAGAAAAGGGTCTAAGGCTTCATTTCAAGTAATGGGTTAAGGTAGCTCCGCAACGTGGGTTCCACAGCTGCTTGCAACATCCGTTGGAGGAATTTGACCGGCATGCCTTTTGTCCTGGGAGTCCGAGGGTGTAGACTTGATGTTCAGATGCAGGATTCTCGGAATTTCCCCAGCCTGCCCATAATCTAACGTTTACGTCACTTGCTGAGAAAAATACTTGCTAACGCGATGTTCCGCTTGAAAAACTTCCGTAGGTCTGCGAGGATTTCATAGCGCGGGTCTCCCGCCTGCGGGTTGGAAGTCGTGCCCGGTCCCTCTTCAACGAGCAAAGGTCGCGGTTAGCAGCAATCTTGCAGCATAGAGTGGGTTTAACTAAAGATGTCTTCGTCTCTTGGTCCAAATTGGACACGTTTACTCCGGATACGGAAACCAGGCCACACTAACGTCCACCCCGGTGCCCTGATGCGACTTTGTCGTTGCTTCACCAAGGCTGGGGAAGGGCATTCCTGTTTTTGTTTAGGCCCCCTCACCTCTCGCGAGCCGATAAGAATAGAAGGCAGAGGGCGATTGATCTATAATAACGGGCTGGTCACATCGGCTGACCACCAAACCGAGAGACGTTCTACTCACTCGCCGTGGAGGCGAAAACGATTCCACAACTCCGGGAGGCTCCCAAGAAGTCGCCCTCATTTTCTGCGCTTGTCGTAACTTTGTAAAAGGATGGCTCTGCTTTAATTCCCATGACAGTTCAATCTTCCACTACGCAACCAGGTCCAGGGATCTTCCTGGGCATCGACATAGGCTCAGTCAGCGTAAAACTGGCCGCCCTATCCAATGACCGTCGTTTGTTCCAAACGCTGGCCCATCTTCCAATCTCGAAAGACGGAGCCAAAGATAGAACCTCGCCCGAAGGCTCAGGCTTGGCTGCGGCGTTTCAATTCGTTCCGATCCATTCGGAGCACTCATCGCTCATTCACCACGCCTTCCTCTTGTCGTCGTACCGCCGGATCTTTGGTGATCCCGCCCGGGCCGCGTTCGATTTGATTCGGGAGTTTTGCGACGCGCTGGGTCAGGCCATGAGGGTGATGGGTGAAGTACCCCCCGCCGACTCGCTGGAACTTATCACTCGAATCCGGGCGACCGGGTCGGGTGCGAAGCTGGTGACCTCGGCACTGAATGCGGTGGATGAGAATGAGTTCAAGGCTATTGCGATCGGAACGTCGCTGCTTTATCCCGACGTTCAAACCATCTTTGAGATGGGGGGACAAAGCTCCAAGTTCATCCGCATCGAGCGCGAAATGGCCAACGAATTGGCTGCCATCGTGGATTACGAAACGAATGGCGATTGTGCGGCCGGAACCGGCTCGTTCCTCGACCAGCAGGCGACCCGCATGCGATATCAGGTTGAAGAAATCGGGGGATTGGTGGCGGACGTCGAGAGCCCCGCCCGGGTGGCGGGCCGCTGCTCCGTATTTGCAAAAAGCGATATGATTCATGCGCAGCAGAAGGGATTCACTCCCCCCCAGATTCTCAAGGGCCTGTGCGACGCCGTGGCGCGGAATTTCAAGGGTTCCATTACCAAGAGTAAGAAGGTGGTCCCGCAGGTCGCCTTCATCGGCGGCGTCTCCCAAAACTCCGGGGTGGTGGAGTCGATGAAGGAGCTGTTTGAGTTTGAGGAAGATGATTTCTTCGTTCCCGCAGAGTTTGCCTGGCTGGGAGCGGTCGGCGCCTCTGCCCTCGCCTGTCTGGAGGAGAACCAGCAGAAACCCGGTATTCCCCGCCCCAGTAAAGCCAAGGGCGAGTATCAGAAGATTCGGCTGGAAGCAAGATCGGGGGCGGATCTGCCCACCCAGCTCCCCCTTTCGATGGATGGTGTCCTGTTGCTGCGTCATCGTGCCAAGCCCTACCAGTGGCCCGCCGAGGGTACACCTGTGCGCGCCTATCTCGGCGTCGACATCGGGTCCGTGAGCACCAACCTGACCCTCCTGGACGATGGGGGAAATCTGCTGAAGGAAATCTATCTGCGAACGGAGAGCCGACCCATCGAGGTGGTCAACAACGGCCTGAGGGAAATCCGGGAGGAAATGGGAGATCGCATCGAGATTGCCGGAGTCGGGACGACCGGTTCGGGCCGAGAATTGATCGGAGAGTTGATCGGCGCCGATACCATCAATGATGAAATCACGGCGCATAAAACCGGGGCGATGCACATCAGTGAAACCCTGATCAGTGAAAAGGTGGACACCATTTTCGAGATCGGGGGGCAGGATTCCAAGTACATCTCCATTGATGACGGGATTGTAGTCGATTTTGCCATGAACGAGGCCTGTGCCGCCGGGACCGGCTCCTTTCTGGAAGAACAGGCCGAAAAGCTCGGAATCAAGATCAAGGAGGAGTTCTCAAGGCTGGCGCTCAGTTCGACTCGGCCCGTGCGGCTCGGGGAACGATGTACTGTCTTTATGGAACAGGACGTCACGGCTTTCCTGCAGCGCGGCGCCGAGAAGAAGGACCTCGTGGCCGGCCTTGCCTATTCCATTGCCCTCAATTACCTCAACCGCGTGGTCCGCGGCCGAAAGATTGGAAACGTCATTTACTTTCAGGGCGGCACTGCATACAACGATTCCGTGGCGGCGGCCTTCTCGAAAATCCTCAACAAGCGGATCGTCGTTCCGCCGCACAACGGGGTGATCGGGGCGGTCGGGATGTCTTTGCTGGCCCGCGACCGGGTCCGTGCCACCCATGCAAAAACTCATTTCCGGGGCTACGACCTGGAACAGGTGGATTACACCCTCCGGGAATTTGTCTGTCGCGCCTGCTCCAACTACTGCGACATGCAGGAGTTCAAGGTCGATGGCGTCAAGACTTATTGGGGCGACAAGTGCTCCGACAAATTCCGCAAACGCGCCAAGGTGGACCGCCAGCCGGTCATCCGGGATCTGATTGAATTGCGCGAACAGTACCTGCTCGAAGGTTATGAAGAGCCGGTCGGTGGCCGCATCACCATCGGCATCCCTCGTGCCATCTCCTACTTTGAGCAATTTCCCCTGTGGAACCGGTTTTTCCGGGAACTGGGATGCGATGTGCAGGTTTCCGAAAAAACAAATCGAAAGATTGCCCAGGACGGCATCGATCTGAGCGTGGCGGAGCCGTGTTATCCCGTCCGCATATCCCACGGTCACGTTCAGGACCTGCTCGACAAGAGGGTGGATTATATTTTTCTTCCGAACATTCTCGATTCAGAATCCATGCATGAAGAGGTGGAATCACACTGGTGCCCGTGGAATCAGACGCTCCCCTTTGTCATTCAGAGCGCTCCCGGCTTCGAAGAAGAGCGAAAAAGGCTGATGATCCCGACGATTCATTTTGGATTGGGGGCTGACCGGGTGGCGCGCGAGTTGGAAGTCCTCGCCGAACCGCTGAAGAAAAGTAAATCGGAGATCCGCCGGGCGTTTCACGCCGGGCGCCGGGCCCTGGAATCTTTCATCAATAAACTGCAGGAAGAAGGGCAGGAGGCCATCCGGCAATTGAAGGCCACCGGCGAGGGGGGCATCATCCTGGTCGGCCGTTACTATAATCTCTATGACCGCAGCGTGAACCTGGATATCCCGGGCAAGCTGAAGGATTTGTACGGCGTCAACGTGATTCCGCAGGATTTTCTGCCCCTGGATGAAATCGACATCCGCGATATCAACGACAACATGTTCTGGAATTCCGGGCGACGGATCCTCGCTGCGGCAAAGCTGGCGCGCGATTATCCCAAACTGCATCTGATCTACATCACCAACTTCAAGTGCGGCCCGGATTCCTTCATCAAACACTTCGTGAACATGGCGGCCGATAAACCGTTTCTGGCGCTTCAATTTGACGGCCATTCCAATGACGCCGGCTTCCTTACCCGCTGTGAGGCCTATCTGCATAGCAAGGGAATGATCCAATAGGGGAACCCCCCACCGCCGGGAGCACAAGAGATTCAGGAGATGAGCATTTAAAATGATGGACACTTCGTATCAGCAACTCTGGCAGAATCGAAAGTTGTACCTGACCGCAATGACCCACAGCGGGGCCAAACTCTTTGCGGCGGCGTTCCGCTCGATTGGGATCGACGCTTCGGAGTTTCCCCCTTCCGACGAGGCGGGAATGGAGCTCGCCTCGAAGTATATTTCCGGCGATGAGTGCTTTCCCCTGAAGGTCACCGTGGGGGACATGTTAAAGAAGATCCAGGAGAACGACTTTTCAAAGAACCGCCTGGGGGTGTTTATGCCGACCGCAGAAGGGCCATGCCGGTTCGGTCAGTACGCTCCCTTCTTCCGAAAGCTCGTCCACTCCATGAATCTCTCGACCAATGACGTGCTGGTGCTTTCCCCGACCAGCCGGAACAGTTACGAGGATCTGGGGAATTCCTCGCGAGAATTGATGCGGACCGGATGGCGGGCGCTGGTGAGTGCTGACATTTTGAGAAAATTCCTGTTGAAAACACGCCCATACGAGTTGAACAAAGGCGAAACGGAGCAGGTCTACGAGAGCTGCCTGGATAGTGTGGCACTCGTCCTCGAGGTCCCCGACCAGAAACCCAAGGAGAAACTGGGGGCGCTGGTCGAGGAGATAACCCGGTCGCGCGATCGCTTCCGGGCGATCCCGGTGCGGAAAGAGACCCGGCCGCTCATCGGCGTGGTGGGAGAAATCTTCTGTCGCTTGAACCGGTTCAGCAATCAAAACCTGGTGAAGAAGATCGAGGAATACGGCGGAGAGGTGTGGCTTTCGGACGTGGGGGAGTGGGTTTGGTACACCAACAGTGAGCAGTGCCGCAAGCTCAGCATGGAAGGGCGGACACTCAGCACCGCGATGCTGGGCGCCAAATTGAAAAACCACCTGCAACGGAAAGATGAACACGCCCTCTTTGCCCCGTTCCATGAAGATTTTCACGGCTATGAAGAGCCCCATGACACCGAAGTCTTCTTAAGGCTGGCCGATCCCTACCTCCCCCAGTCCGGGGCTTACGGGGAAATGGTGATCTCAATCGCCAAATCCGTTTACCTCTACCAGAAGGGGGCGGATGGAATCATAGACATCAGTCCATTTACGTGTATGAATGGAACGGTCACCGAGGCGATTTATCCACGAATCAGCCGCGAACATGACCACCTCCCGATAAAGAATTTCTATTTTGATGGAACACAATCCGACTTGGATCGGGATGTCGGCATTTTTTTGGAATTGGCCCGCAGCTACCAACGCCGCAAGAAGATCCGAAGAGCGGCGTGAACGGTGGGCGTCTCGCCCAAGCCGCTTGTTCTGTGCCGCATGAGTATGCCTTTATCGTGATGGGCGGCAAGCCCGGCCGTTGTCCCTTCATCTCTCCCCAAAATAATTCATAGCCTCCCCCCGCTTTTTAAACTATCATTCCACCCATCGTATTGTATTTTTAGGACTTCACCTCATCTCAGGAGGATTCGCGCATGTCCAGGGTGCAGCGTTTTGTGCCACTTTCTTTCGTCGTTTTGGGGATCCTCTCCTTCCTGTTTCCTGACTTTCCCCTGCTTGCACAGACGAAACATACGCCCTCCCTCGATGAACTGCTCAGCATGAAAAGCGTCAGCAGTCCTCAGATCTCCCCCGATGGGAAATTTGTGGCCTATAGCGTTCAAGAGACGGACTGGAAGGACAATGCTTATGTGTCTCAGATCTGGTTGGCCGACGTGGAAAGCGGCGCCACCATTCAGCTGACCCGGGGAAAGAAATCAAGCGAGAATCCACAATGGTCACCGGATGGAAAGTGGGTGGCCTTTGCCAGCGAGCGCGAGATAATTCCTCCAATCACGGGGCCCTCCGACGACAAATCAGAAACCAAACCCGCGGCCAGACAGATCTGGCTTATTTCCCCGTCTGGGGGCGAGGCTTGGGTCTTGACGCGCCATGAAACCAACGTTGGAGGCTTCCGGTGGTCGAGCAACGGGAGGCAGATCGCCTTCACGGCCACTGAGGCCGAGTCCAAGGCCATGAAGGACCGGAAGGAAAAGTACAGTGATTACGAAGTCTTTGAAGAAGACTTTACGCTAAACCAGCTTTGGGTGGTGGACGTGTCAGAGGCCGAGGCTTCCTTCGCGCCGGTCAAGGCTCGACAAGTTACAAAAGACCCCACTCTGAACATCGGGGGATTCGCCTGGTCACCTGATTCCATTCGCATCGCGTTTCAAGCGACTCCAAACCCTCTTCTCGCCTTCAGCGGGGAAGCGGACCTTTATCTTGTCGATCTGGCCCGGGAGAATCAGGTCCACAGGATCGTAGCGCTGGAGGGCCCCGATGGGAATCCCGTTTTTTCACCCGATGGGAAGCAGTTGGCTTTTTCAACGGCCCTGGGTCAAAAGTACTCATATTATTTGAACGGCCATATCGCAACGGTGAACCTTGAAATGGCGCTCACGCACCCCGCCACGAAGCCCTCTGACGTGAATGACTTGACTGCGGAATTTGATGAAAACCCTCAATTGATGAACTGGGGGCCCGATGGAATTTATTTTGGAGCGCTGCAGAAGACGTCTTCGCATCTCTTTCGGATTGAACCTCAGACCCGACAAATTACCCGCATCAGTTCTCCGGACCGTTTTGCCGGCGGCGGTACTTCTTTCACGAGAGATTTCAAGAGGGTGGCGTTCACCGCCAGCGACGATACGCATGTGGGTGAAATTTTCGTCTCTACGGTCGCTCCGTTTGCGCCGCGTAAGCTCACCGATTTGAACAAACAGTTGAAGGGCTGGACAGTGGGCAGCGTCGAGTTGATTTCCTGGAAGAGCAAGGACGGATCGACCATTGAGGGCGTGCTGCACAAGCCGGCCGATTTTGATCCCCATAAGAAATACCCTCTGCTTGTGGTCATTCATGGCGGCCCGACAGGGATTTCCCGGGCGTTGATGAATCCTGCGAATCATTATTATCCGGTGGAGCAATTTCTTTCGAAAGGGGCCCTGGTGTTGGAGCCCAATTACCGCGGCAGCGCGGGCTATGGAGAGAAGTTTCGTTCCCTCAACGTGCGCAATCTGGGTGTCGGCGACATGTGGGATGTCATGAGCGGCGTGGACGCGGTCATTGCGCAGGGAATCGTCGACCCGTCGCGTCTCGGTTCGATGGGCTGGTCACAGGGCGGCTACATTTCCGCTTTCTTGACCACCAACACCGATCGGTTCAAGGCCATCTCGGTGGGCGCCGGCATCAGTGACTGGATGACGTACTATGTCAACACAGATATTACACCCTTCACCCGGCAGTACTTGCATGCCACGCCATGGGAGGATCCGGCGATTTATGCCTTGACCTCTCCCATTACCAATATCAGGAAGGCCCGTACCCCCACCCTGATACAACATGGCCAGTTCGACAAGCGAGTGCCAAACCCCAACGGCTTCGAGCTCTATCGGGGGCTGAAGGATGAAAACGTTCCCGCCCGGATGATCATTTATGCAGGGTTCGGCCACGGCATCACCAAGCCCAAATCAAATCGCGCCGTGTTGCAGCATAATCTCGATTGGTTCAGCTATTATATCTGGGGGGAACCGGTTCCACCGGAATCTCCGCTGCGGGGGAGCGGAGAAGCCGTCACCCACATGCAGTGAGATGAGAGAGACGCCTGACGCGCGGGAGCCTTTGAACGACCGGCTTGACGATGACCTCTCTCATCATGACCCCCGGACGCACAGGAATCCACTCTCAAAGATTTCAAGGATAATGGAGCAAGCGATGCGTCAAAGATCCGGCCACCGAATCATCCTCGGTACAGCGCTCTTGCTTTTGTCTTTAAGTTCAACCTACCTGGCCCGGGCGGCATCCGGGCCTCTGGCAGGCGCGGCGAAGGCGAGCGAGACCGGCGCTTCGCAAGCGCCGCCTCCGGAGAAGCCGGCGATTCGAGCGGCCAAGGACCAAGAAGAGCGGAAGGTGCAGGGCTATACCCTGACCGCTGATCAGCGTGAGAAAGCCATTGCTTACTCCCGGGCCAACTACCTGCTTTACTTTATCGGGATTGCTTACAGCCTGGCCCTGTTCTACTTCCTGATGCGCCTTCAATGGCCGGTCCAATTTGCGCGTTGGGCTGAAGGGAGAGGGACGCGGCGGCGAATTTTCCAGGTCCTCATCTTTGCCCCGCTGTTCCTGGTCACCTTGCAGGTGATGACCTTTCCGGTTGATTACTACGGTGAACATCTCGAAAAGAAATTTGGTTTGTCGGTCCAGTCCTTTGGTTCCTGGATGCTCGATTGGCTGAAGGGCTTGGTCCTTGGAGTCATTCTCGGGACTTTCCTGATCTGGATCCTCTATGGGGTGATTCGACGCAGTCCTCGACGCTGGTGGTTCTATTTTTGGCTGGCCACCATCCCCATTGCGGTCTTCCTGATATTTTTGCAGCCTTATGTCATCGAGCCCCTCTTTTACAAATTCACACCACTTCAGGAAACCCAGCCGAAGTTGACCGGGCGTCTTTTGGAAGTTGTAGGCCGGGCGGGACTCGATATTCCCGAGTCCAAGATGTATGAGATGAACGCCAGCACGAAGGTAAAGGCGCTGAATGCTTACGTAAGCGGGCTGGGGTCCTCGAAACGAGTGGTGGTCTGGGACACGACGATCAACAAGATGACCCCTGATGAGATCGCGTTTGTCTTCGGTCATGAAGCAGGGCATTACGTTCTGCACCATATTCCCAAATTGATCGCATTAACACTCCTGGTTATTTTGGTGCTCTTCTATCTCGGATACCGGCTGGTGAACTGGGCCATCCCCCGTTGGCAGGACTGGTCCGGGGTCAACCGTCTCGAGGATTGGGGATCCTTGACGTTCTTGCTCCTGTTCATCACCATTCTTTCCTTTGTCTCCAATCCGCTGCTGAACGGGATTTCTCGACACTTTGAGCATCAGGCCGATATTTACGGCCTTGAAGTGACTCATGGCCTGGTACCCGACGGCCCGCAGAATGCCGCCCGCGCGTTCCAGATCCTTGGAGAAGTGGATTTGGGAGACCCCGATCCGGGCGAGTTTATCAAGGTCTGGCTTTACGGGCATCCACCAGTCGCAGAGCGAGTCGCCTTTGCGCTGGAGTACAATCCCTGGGGAGAGGGTGGACGGCCGCAATTCGTCCAGGTGAAGTGATATCCTACGTGAAAGGTGTGTAGCATGGATGATATGAACAAGAAGAGCTCCTCAGCCGTGTTTGATCACCGTCCCTGGGGGAGTTTCACAGTGCTGGATGAAGGGAACGGATACAAGGTCAAGCGGATTGAAGTCCTCCCGGGGAAACGGTTGAGCTACCAAAAGCATGCCCAACGCGCTGAGCATTGGATGGTTGTCCAAGGTCGAGCGCTGGTGACGCTCGACGGCCTGGAAATTTCCCTGTCCTCAGGCGGGACGATTGATATTCCCAGAGGATCTGCACACCGGATCAAGAACCAGGGAGTGGGAATGCTCGTTTTTATTGAAGTCCAGCGGGGAAGCTACCTTGGCGAGGACGACATCGCGCGTCTTGAAGACGATTACGGGCGTGTTAAGAAATGAAGGGCACGACCACCCGCACAGCAGAATCCACAAGAACGCGGTCCGCAACTCTTGCATGGTCGTCCCCGATCTTCGTGCCCCACTCTTGACTCGTCACCCATGCGGCGCCGGTTGGGGACAGACAGACGGGCGAAATCCATCCGTCCACTCGATTGTTCTATGCCTCCTTCACGTCTCTGCACGGAGTTTGTTTTAGAACCCGGAAGGGCTCCTTCAAATCGTGACCGCTCCTCTTCCTAACCTTACAACCCCCCGGGCAGCCGCCCGGCGCGCGTCCATGTTCCGCGCCTTGCGCCATCGAAATTTTCAGCTTTTTTTCGGCGGCCAGTTGATCTCGTTGATTGGAACGTGGATGCAGACATTGGCGCAGGGCTGGCTGGTCTATCGGCTGACGCATTCCGCGGCCTTGCTCGGGACGGTCGGCTTTGCAGGTCAAATTCCGGTTCTTTTTTTTGGCCCTCTGGCGGGAATCATTGCCGATCGCCACCGGCGGCACCGCATTGTCATTGCCACTCAAGCGGCCATGATGTGTCAGGCCTTGCTTATGGCGATACTCACCCTCACCCGGGTCATCACCTTCAGCGAGATCTTCGTTCTGGCGCTCTGCCTGGGTGTCTGCAATGCCTTTGATATTCCCGCCCGGCAATCATTTCTGGTCGAGATGGTGGGGGACGAAGACTTGATGAATGCCATCGCCTTGAACTCCTCGATCTTCAATAGTGCCCGGATCGTGGGCCCCGCTGTGGCCGGGGTGCTTGTGGCCGCCCTGGGAGAGGGGATGTGCTTTCTCATCAACGGCCTCAGTTTTATTGCCGTGATCGCGGGGCTTTTGATGATGAAAGTAAACACCCCACGGTTCGAGCACCATGGCACCGGGAAGTGGGACCAGTTCCGGGAAGGTTTGAATTACACTCGGAAGAACGTGGCCATCCGCGCTTTGCTGCTTTTGCTGGGTATGGTCAGCTTACTGGGAATGGCCTACATGGTGCTCATGCCAATCTTTGCGGATAAGGTGCTTCACAGTGGAGCGCGGGGTTTGGGGTGGTTGATGACCTCCGCCGGCTTTGGCGCACTGTTGGCTGCCCTCTCTTTGGCAAGACGAAGAAACGTCTTGGGATTGGATCGTGTGGTGGCACGGGCTTCCGCGGGATTCGGTGTGAGCCTGGTGCTGTTTGGATTCTCCAAGTTCCTGTGGTTGTCCATGGTCCTGTTGGTTCCCGCCGGATTCTGTCTCATGGTGCAAATGGCGGCCACCAACACCCTGGTCCAGTCGATCGTTGCCGATGCCATGCGCGGCCGGGTGATGGGACTCTACACCATGATGTTTCTGGGGATAGCCCCTTTTGGAAGTTTGATGGCCGGATTCCTGGCGCAACGGTACAGTGCCCCTTTGGCTGTGATTTGCGGGGGGCTCGCGTGCGTTTTGAGTGCCATCGTGTTTGGCTACCGGCTTCGACACCTTAAGATCGACAGTCATTTCCCCCTGTCAATTCCGGAGACCCCCTCCGATGCCGTCTAACTCATTTCCTGTCCTGACCACCCTGTCCGGGCCGGAGGCTCGCGATCGACGCAATGCGCTGGCGGCCTCCTTCCTGGGCTGGACCCTTGACGCCTTTGATTTTTTTGTCGTGGTCATGGTGTTGACCGAAATCGCCAAGGACTTTCACCGGACCAATGCGGAGATTGCGCTGACGCTCACGGCTACCCTCGCTTTTCGGCCGATCGGAGCTTTCATTTTCGGGTTGATGGCCGACAAATACGGGCGTCGCTTGCCCCTCATGATCGACGTCGTTTTCTTTTCAGTCATTGAAGTCGCCTCAGGTCTCGCGCCAAACTTCACCACGTTTCTGATCCTGCGGGCGCTGTTTGGCATCGGCATGGGAGGCGAATGGGGCGTGGGCGCCTCCCTGGCCATGGAAGCGGTGCCTCCCCGATGGCGGGGGATTCTCTCCGGTCTCCTTCAGGAAGGGTATGCGGCAGGCTACCTTTTAGCATCGAGCGCCTATTTTCTCGTCCTACCTCATTTGGGGTGGCGCGCCATGTTCTTCATTGGTGGGGCCCCAGCGCTCTTGGCCTGGTTCATCCGGCGCAAGGTAAAAGAATCTGATGTGTGGGAGCGTTCCAGGAGAAAGGACTGGAGTGCCCTTTGGATCTCAGTGCGGAGCCACGTCAAATATTACGTGTTGCTCGCAGGAGTCGTTGTTGTCCTTGACGCCTTCCGCCGACCGGCCGCCTCTTTATTGGAGAGGCTTTTGAACTCGGAAAGCATGGAGGGAACCGGAGGGACTTCTCCATTTCGGATCCTCATCGTGTTCGTGGTCGCTGGAATCATCCTCTTCATGGCGGATGTGACCTGGCATGTGGCCGAAGGACACCGCAAACTATTTTTCTATCTGGTCGCGCTGATGACGATGATGAGTTTTGTTTCGCACGGTACCCAGGATATGTATCCGACCTTTTTGAAGGTGCAGCGCGGATTCTCTCCGCGAATGACCGCGATCATTTCCATCATCGCCAACCTCGGAGCTTTGATTGGGGGGATATGCGGCGGGCTCTTCTCGGACCGGTTTGGCCGCCGCCGGGGAATGATCACGGCACTGTTAATCGGAATTGTGATAATTCCCCTTTGGGTGTATTCCCCCACCGCCAGCCTGCTGATGCTGGGGGCCTTTATGATTCAATTTATGGTCCAGGGGGCCTGGGGGGTTATTCCGGCCCACATCACAGAACTTTCCCCGGATAGCGTTAGAGGATTTCTGGCGGGTTTTGCCTACCAGTGCGGCATTTTGATCGCCGGGAGCGTGGCCTACCTGGAGGCGATTTTCGCAAACCGAATGAACTACGCCAATGCCATGGCTGCCACAGCATTCGTCGTGTTCTTGATTGCCGCGGTGGTCATCGCGCTGGGGCGCGAGAAGCGGGGAATCGAATTTGGGGTGGGGCGGACCACCTAAGGACCAATCGGGCCAAAGTCGAAATGTCCGCCCCGGCGTAAGGGCCCGACAGGGAATTTCGCGCCGCTTGGGTTCGGACCTTGCCAGGCCTGAGAAGTCCCGCCCAGACGTGAGGGCACGGCAGGGATTCTCAGGCCGCTTGAGTTCGAACCTAACTGGGCCAGAGTCGAACTTCCCCCCTTGGCGTAAGGGCACGACTTCAGTCTTGCCGCTGGGCCGCGTTCTCCCAAATATAGGTTTTATGAGTTGCATAATCTCTTGTGTCTCGAATCTCATGATCTGCGAAACCTGGCTGCCATATCTCAAGCGATGAGTTTAACTCTTTCCCTACCCGATATTAATACCCGCCCCGAATTAGCTGCACGGCCCGCTCCAAGGTCGTTTGCTTTCCTGGTGTAATGATCAGATGAAAGTGCTCCGGCATGAGTGTGAATTCGTGCAACAGATAACGTGATTTCATTCGATAGTCATAGAGAACGTCCAAGAACAATCTTGCGAAAGGATCCGCCCGAAAAAGCTGGCGGCGCTCCCAGGTGTTTGCCGTGATGAAGAAGGTCCCTTGATGATTTGGACCACGATGAGGTTTTGCCATGGATCTGCTCCAGGGGCTAAAGCCCCAGGGGGTAATAAAGGGGGGGAGCTTGGACGGCACGACTAAAGTCATGCCCTGACAGGTCAAGGGGGGAGACGGCGGGGTATGACTAAAGTCGTACCCTTCCGGGCTAATGGGGGAGTCTGGTCAGAGGTCAGAATTCAAAGGATAAGAACGGACCGAAGCATTTTGCGACAGATCTCTTTTCCCTCATTCAAATCTGACTTCCAACCTCCGACCTCCGACTTCTGGCTTCCGTATCTTCCATCCGGTTTCAATCCACTTGTTTTCTCTTGTTGCTCCTAATCAAATACCTTCTCCACCTTCTGGTATTTGCTGTGCACGTCATCAACGGCCTTTTTGAGGGCCTCCTGATCCTTTCCCCTGCTGGTCTCGGCCAACTGGTCGGTGGCTGAACAAAGCTCTGCCCGGGCCTTTTCGTATGACGGGATCTTGCTTTCGAGGCGCTTGGGAAGAGGCGCTTTCAGCAAATCGCCGCATTGAGAGACCAACTTCACACTGCTTGCCCGTAACTCGTTCCACTTCATTCCCGGCAGATACTGATGATAAATCTTGTAAAGTACGACGTGATACGCATCGAGTTCTTTGCTGACAGGCCGGATCACGCGGACCAACCCCTCATATTCGGCATGCACTTTCTCCGCGGCCTCGAGCAGTTTGGCGTCATCGTTTTTCCCCACCGCTGATTCATAATCGGAAGCAGCCTGGATGAACCCCCGGACCTTGTCATCCCATTTCGATTTCTTGTCGCGGAGAATCCCGGGCAACTCGATGGAGGGAAGTTCCTTGGCAAACTGGGATACTTTCGGCGCAAGCTCTTTCATCAGGCCATAGTCCTTCTGTGGGTACGCCTGATGCCACATCGGGAATATGACCTCATGAAACGCGGCGAGCCTGGGAATGTCTGAAGAGGTTTCTTCGGTGGCTTTCTTGTGTGTCTCCTGCGCTTGGGCTGGTAGACCTATGACAACTGTAGCGATCATGGCAATTATCAGATAAGTGCAGTGTCTTTTCATGGGATCCCCTTGGATGAAGTGAATTGCGGTTCTCACTCTTATTGACCAATGCCTTTCCTGACGGGAAGTCTATCGACCATGCGTGGCCAGAGCCTCATCAATGAGCTTGTGATAATCCTGTTCAGTCATATCCTCGTTAAAGATGAAGCGCCCGTTCACGAGAAGGGTCGGCGTACCCCGCACGCCCAGCTTGTTGGCTTCAAAGAGGTCCTTCTGAATGTCCGGAAGTGTCTCCTTGGAGTCGTAGCAGGCAGCGAACCGGTTGGCATCGAGGCCGGCCTCCTTTCCCACCTCCAGCGCTCTTTCGCGGATGTTGGACTTGGTCACGCTGTCCTGGTGCGTGTAAAAAAAGTCATAAAAGTTCCAGAACGCATCGGGCTTTTGGATGAAGGCGCAGCGGGACGCCACGGCAGCTGCTTCGGCCCAAGGATGCTTGCTCATCAATGGAAAGTTCTTAAACACGAGGCGTACACTACCGTCATAAGCCGGAAGAACCGTTCTGAGGTTGGCTGACATGGCTTTGCAATCCGGGCACTGGAGGTCACAATAAGTGATGACGGTGACCGGGGCGTTGTTTGGACCTCGGGAAGGGGCATCGTTGAGATTTATTTTCTCGAGGTTCTCAGCATCCAGATTCCTGTTGAAATCAAGCACCCGACCGAGCGAGAGCTGTTTCAGGTCCTTGGAAAGCATGTAGACCTCCGTGGAGGTCTTCCCGGCTTGTTTCCGTGTCACTGCGAGCCCCCACATCGGAGGGTTTTCGACCGACCAGATCTGGTCCACGGTCAGGGACTCCTGGGGCGCCAGCTGGAAATACCGGGTCAAGTAGTTTTCCACGCGGAGCTTGAGTTCCGTCTCCAGCGGGGAATCACTGGCGAGTGCAGAAGTGGGGCCTAGCAACACGGCCAGGGACAAGCACAGAGCGATGAGGTCCTTCTTCCAAGAGATTGTCATTTCAGGCATTGTTCTCCTTACTCGAGCTTAAAGGCGCTTGGCGCCATGCCGGCCTTCCCGCAATAGTGTCAAACCACAAGATCACGTTCCGGAAGGATAACGGCTAATGCTTCACTTTGCAACCTGCTGACCGAACAATGAACTCTCTCTGAAGCCGTGCCCCGTCTCATGGAATAGGGGACCTCCTTCCCGTGGAGCATGTTCTCATCGCTTTTCTTTTATGCTATTCTCAATTGCTCCTTGGAGTCGCGCTCTTCGGTCTGGAGGAGGTTTTGCTCCGCGATTCGGCTGGGTTGAGAACAAGGCGGACCGCAATTCGAATTCACGCCTGACGGGGGTTTCGCATGATCATTAACGAGGTTTATCTGGTTACTGTGACCAACCGAAAAACAAACAATGTGGACCGGTACATCTGTCTTAATCGATCCGAGAATATTTTTTCCGATATTGAGAAATTGCAGAACGAGTACGAAACACGCCACAAGGCGACCTGGCGTACCGACTTTCAATTCGAGTACAAGGACGTCACCAAGGAGTTCTTGAATACGATACAACAGGCTTCAGCCGCAGCTGCCTGAGCCGAAAAGCTACTCATGTTGGAACAACCCAATGCAAAGGAATTCTTCCGGGCCCAGTTTGGGGTGGCGGAAAAGGATCTGGAGCATTACCTCGGCCTGGCGTTGTCGCGCGGCGGAGACTACGCCGATCTTTATTTTGAATACCGGACGACGTCCTCGGTTCACCTGGAAGAATCCATTGTCAAGACCGCGACGCGGGGGATTTCGGTTGGGGTGGGGATTCGCGTGCTTTCCGGGGAGAAAACCGGCTATGCCTACTCTGATGATCTTTCACGCGATAAGATTGAAAGATCAGCGCTGACGGCCGCTCACATAGCGGCGAGTGCCGGCAGGACGGTATCCGTCGGAATCTCCGGCTCGATCGCGGGACACAATCTTTATCCGGTTGAACATCCGACCATAGATCTCGACGTCAGTCAGAAGATTGCGCTGGTTCGCAAGGCGGACGAAACAGCCCGGGCTTATGACCCGCGAATCAAAGAGGTGATCGTCAGCTATGCCGATGAATTGAAACGCGTCCTGATCGCCACGGGGGGAGGGCATCTTGCGTCCGACGATCAGCCCCTCTCAAGGCTGACGGTCTTCTGCATCGCCCACGAAGAGGGCCGCCGGGCGGATGGAGTGTATGGCGGGGGCGGACGGATTGGCATGGATTTCTTTCAGAAAGATCATCCTCCCGCTTACTTCGCACGCGAGGCCGCGAGGCAGGCCCTTATCCAGCTGTCTGCGATCGATTGTCCCGCCGGCCCGATGGAGGTCGTCCTCGGACCCGGGTGGCCGGGTATTCTGCTGCATGAGGCCATTGGCCATGGCCTGGAGGCGGATTTTAATCGCAAGAAGATATCGGCGTTCAGCGGATTGATTGGAAAACGAGTGGCCTCCGACCTCTGCACGGTCGTTGATGACGGAACCCTCCCGAATCGACGGGGATCGCTCAATATCGACGACGAGGGGACCCCGACGCACCGGACCATCCTGATTGAAAAGGGAATCCTCCGCGGTTACATGCAGGACCGCTTGAGCGCCGATCTGATGCGGGTGGAACCGACCGGCAATGGCCGACGCGAAAACTATACCCACATCCCCATGCCGCGCATGACCAACACCTTTATGATGGCTGGGACGGAATCGGCCGAAGACATCATTCGGTCGGTCAAGCGGGGCCTCTATGCCGTTCACTTTGGGGGTGGACAGGTGGACATTACCAACGGGAAATTTGTGTTCAGCGCCTCGGAGGCCTACCTGATAGAAAACGGAAAGATCACGGCACCGGTGCGCGGCGCATCCCTGATCGGCAACGGCCCCGATGTCCTGACCAAGGTGGTGGCGGTTGGCAATGATCTGAGGCTGGACGAAGGCATCGGTGTTTGTGGGAAGGATGGACAGTCCGTGCCGGTCGGTGTCGGGATCCCCACCATCAAGGTGAGCGAACTCACGGTGGGCGGCACGCAGGGATGAAAAGGCAGGTGGTAGGGAATAGGGATTAGGGGCTAGAAGGCTGAATCCTGAGGTTCGGTGAAGCGCAGAGATGCGCAACCCCGAAGGAAGCGCAGACTCATGAAAAGCGCTTCAGTGACACAGGAACCGTCTTCATCTCACCTACCCCCTCCCTCTGACCCATGTCACCTGATACCTAACACCTATTACCCATTACCTATTACCTATTACCTAATCCCTATCACCTGACCATGGCTGATCTCAAACAACTTGCCGTCGAACTGGTCCAACGGGCGATGGAGCGCCGCGCCGCGGCGGCCGATTGTCTCATTGTGGAGGGGGACGACTTCTCGGTCACCCTGCGCCGACAGGAAATCGAGACCCTGAAGGAATCCGGTTCAAAGGGGTTGGGGTTACGGGTCTTCTTTCGGTCGGGCGATGGAACGAGGTTACAGACAGCCACTTCGCACACCTCCGACCTTTCGGAAACCAGCCTGGCACGTCTTCTCGAAGACACCCTGGCTCTGGCGCGGATCACTTCGCCCGATGAGTGCGCCGGCCTCCCCGAGAAGGAATGGATCCATCCGCTCGGGGGAGAACTCGGCATTTACAGTGATTCCATCGCGCTTCTGGACACCGACCAGAAGATCCGCCTTGCGAAGGATTCCGAGAAGTATGCCTTGGACTATGATCCGCGTATTATCAACTCCGATGGCTCCTCCTTCAGCAGTTCGCTCCAGCGGGTTATCCTTGCCAATTCGAACGGCTTTGCGGGTGAGTATCGAAGCTCCGGCTGTTCCCTGACCACCGTGTCCATTGCGGCTGAGAAAGGTCCCGACGACGGCGGGGAGGGATCGATGCAGCGAGATGGCTGGTACTCAAACGCGGTGGACTTCGCCCGGCTCGAATCGCCGGAGGTGGTCGGAACCAATGCGGCGAAACGCACCTTGAGGCGGTTGGGGGCCAGAAAGGTCTCAACCGGTGAAGTCCCCGTCGTCTTTGATCCGCTCACGGCACGCACCTTGCTCGAAAACCTGGTGGATGCCGTGTCCGGGAGCTCCATCTATCGCCATGCCTCCTTCCTGGTGGGAAAACTGGGGAACAAAGTGGCCAGCGAGTGCGTCTCAGTGATTGATGATGGCCTCATGCCCGCAGGGCTGGGGACCTCGCCATTTGACGGCGAGGGAGTGCCTTCTCAAATCACCCCCATCATCGAACACGGCATTCTGAAGAATTACCTCTTGAATTGTTATGCCGCGCGAAAGCTGGGATTGCGGACCACGGCCAATGCGGTCAGGGACGTCGCCGGATCGCCCCGCGTCGGCCCCACCAATTTCTATCTCAAGGCGGGAACACTCTCCCCGGCGGACCTGATTCAGTCGGTGGAACGCGGGGTCTACGTGACTGATTTGATCGGTTTTGGGGTGAATGTCGTTACAGGGGATTATTCGCGAGGGGCGTCGGGGCTTTGGATTGAAAAAGGGAAATTGACGTTTCCCTTTGAGGAGGTCACCATTGCGGGAAACCTCGCGGAAATGCTATTGTCCATTGAGGCTGTGGCGAATGACGAGGATTTCCGCGATGCCGTCGCTGCCCCCACCATCAAGATCTCGAAGATGATGGTCAGCGGAAGCTGAAGGGACCCTCGATGCGGGGCCGGTTTTGAAGCGACCCTGGAAAGCGCTGTGCGAAACTCGGAGGCATCCGCACCCGCACTCCCTCTCAAATTGCCGGTTCCCATGTCCATGATGAATCCATTTCCTGATCGGCCGAAGGAAGGGCCGAACCTTCTCCGCATGGTCGGAGGAATCGTTGTCTTTTTCCTCCTCTTCGCCGTGGTGGCTTTTCTGGCCTCGCGAATTCAGAATCGACGGCGGGCCGCCGCAGATGAGGAAATGATTCAAGCGGCAGAGCAGTTCGGATCACAAATTGAAATTGGTCATGTGTACTTTAACACCGGTGAGAATTTTCTCGGGGATCGAGTCCGCTACCTGAACGGCACCTTCACCAATCACGAATCGCGTCCGGTGGAGTTGCTGGAGCTGACCTTTTATTTTTCTGACACCCTGGGTCAGACCGTCCTCCGCGAATCCAAACGCCCCATCGATGAACATAAGGCCTCATTGAAACCCGGCGAATCCCGCGAGTTTGCCATTGGTTTTGAGGGGTTGCCCACCGACTGGAATCACCAGCATCCTGCCATCAAAGTGACCCGTCTGAAATTCGAGAAATAGCTATCAGCGGTCAGCTTTCAGCAATCAGCTGTCAGAAATCCAAAGTTTGCAGCGAGCTTTGATCAGCTGATCCTTCAACGCGTCAGACAACAGCCTGTCGTAATGTGAGGATGGATGCCAGTCGATGCCTCCTGCATTTATCTTCGGAGATTTGATTACCTCGACTTATTGCCGAAGAGCGACAGCTTAGGATTTGTTGCTGAAAGCTGATGACTGACCGCTGATCGCTGCTCTACATTCGCTGTATCAGAATCAAACAAAAGTAGACCAACAAAGCCATCTCAAATCCGTCCAGGAAGGAAATGATTCGCAGGGGGAACAGCTGCTTTCGGGAAGAAGGGCTCAGGACATGGGTCTGCGGAGTTTCAGGCTGTTTCTGAACTGCATACTTTTCGCCGAGCACCAAACCGACGGCATGGTAGAGAACAAGGAAGTACACTATGACAACGGGGAACATTCGTGGTCTCACAATGGCAAAGGCGGCAAGGGCCAGATAGTAGAAGAACTCCACACGGACCACCCAGGGCAAAAGGGCTCGGACAAAGAACCGATCCTGCGGCGAGGACGTCTTTCCCCGCGCCAACCGGAAATATCGCCGGAGGCCTTCCCAGCCGACGAAATTGACGAGCATGATCAACAGAGTGGCCAGCAGGAAGAGTTGTTCAAGGGTCATGGGAATAGCCATCAGCCATCAGCTTTCAGCGTCAGATGCCAGTTGCCAGTTGTGAGTTCCCAGTTATCAGCCAGTGATCCTGATGTCGGTCCAGTTGCGTAACGAACCCACAGTACTTTTCTCTCATAGCAAGAGTCTTGACGGTCCGATGATTACACAGGATCATCTCATGGCCAGCGTCCCTCTTATGACGTCTGAAAAATGTGGCCATACTTGATTGCTGTCGAACGTCAACCATAAAGGCTCATTCACTGACAACTGGCACCTGAGAACTGGCAACTTTTCCTCACGCCAGCCAAATCACCAGGACTGCAAACACAATCGAATGCCCGGTCGAGATGATTCCCACGCGCTTGAGCCTTGCCGGACGATCCAACCGGATCGTTCCGATAATGGCCTGAAGAAATGTCGGCACAAACGCGAGGATGATAAGAGGCGATAAGGGACCCATCCGAAGACTGAGAAACACCAGCGAGAGTATTATGAGATTCAGGCTCAGGGTGCCTGCCGCAAACCGGAATCGGTCCGCCAGGGACCTGAGTCTGGACCTCTGGGGGAGGGCATCAATCTTGAGCTGAACATAGAACACCCCTCCCAGGAAAAAAAGGAAGTTGATCATCCACAACTCCATGGCAAGAGGATCGACGATTCCTGCAGCGACGTAATAGGCGAGCGGCGCGCTCATGGAAAGGCCGGCAGAAGCCAGAATCTGTCCGGCCAATGAGCGATCCAGCTTCCGGATGACCAGGACCATACTGATCGCGGTCAACACGAGGGCGAGTCCCCCAAAGGAAACCAGCGCCTTCAAACGGTAGACCGCAAGGAGCGGCGCAACGGCCAGCATCCCTAGAACAGCAAACGTCACGAAGAGGGCCCGGACACGGGACAAAGCGCGAAGGTCAGGAGTGGTGGCAAATCGCAGCCGGAGCCAATTCATGATCTGCGCCTGCGCCAGAAAGAGCATCAGCATTCCGACAAGTAACAACAACTCTTTTTCACTCCATCGACGCGCGACGCCGCACCCCACCGCCCACGGGATCAACAGCATCGCCCATGTTCCATGCTCTTTCGGAAAAACTTGCTTCGCGGTCATTAGAAACCCAGTTCAAAGTTCAAGGTTTGAAGTTCCAAGTTCAAAGTGCAGTTCAACTCTGACTTCTGACCTCCGGCTTCCTGCGTCTGGCTCCTGGCTTCCGGTTATTTCCTCTGAGAACTGGGAACTGACAACTGGTTCTCTGAGCTCCGGCCTCCGGCTTCCGGCCTCTGGCGTCCGGATGTCTTCACTGGCAACTGAGAACTGACAACTGAGAACTCTTTCCTGACACCCGATACCTGTCACTCATTGTACCTTGCTGGCCCGGCTACACAGATGACCTAAGTCACGCCCTTCTTTGAAAATCGAACAGGATGGGCTAAACTTTCGGATTGAAAATCCAAAAACCAAATTGATACCACTCAAGAGGAGTGTCAAGTGGAAAAGACCGCATTATTAAAGAGGGTTCCATTCCTTCGTGAGCTGGGTGAGGAAGAGATTGCCGCCCTCGCGGAGCGTGCAGCAGAAAAGACTTATTCCAAAGGGGAGCTGTTATTCTCAGAGGGGGATGAATGCAAAGGATTGTTTGTCGTCGGGCGGGGTGCCGTCAAGATCCTGAAGTGCTCCGTGAGCGGACGCGAGCAATCGTTGGAGATTCAGTTGCCGGGGACACCTGTGGCGGAGTTGCCGCTGTTCGACGGCGGGCATTATCCTGCCTCGGCCCAGTGTGTGGAGGATTCTGAACTTCTGTTCATTTCACGGCGCGATTTCGAATCGCTGGTGCGGCAGCATCCCGAACTGGCCATGGCGGTGATTCGTTCCCTGGGACAGCGCCTGCGCAAGATGGTGACCCTGGTGGAGGAACTGTCATTGAAGGAAGTCAGTCAGCGCATCGCACGCCGCCTCGTGGCCCTGGCGGAGGCTCGTGGGAAGAAGACCCCGGCCGGCCTGGAGATTGAGTTGCCCTTTTCACAACAGGAATTAGCCACTCAAATGGGGACAGTCCGCGAGTTGGTGTCGCGCACGCTCGGCCGGTTTCAAACCGAAGGGCTCATCGCCGTGGACGGCCGCCACATCGTCGTCCATTCCGTCGAGGCATTGAAGGAAATTGCATCTGGCTTGAAGAAGTAAAATCCAAATCCTGAATTCCAGTCAAATCCCGTATTCCAGCCTCCAAACGGTGGGTATCCGGAATGGTCTGCAGAGATTGAGTGTTGGGTTTCTCACCTCTCGACAACCCGTGAAGCAAATATTGCGGGAACCCAAAGCCATCAGGCCCAGATCGATGGAAGGTCTAAAGTAAGCGCGGTGGGTCGTTGCCTTCAAACAGGAATACCGGGAATCCTGCACCCCTTGTTCCATGCATTCGCCGCCCCGAGACGATCCCCTAATCTTCCATTTGAAGTCTTTCGAAGCGGGTGTAGTCCTTCAGGAAAACCAGTTTCATCCTTCCGATCGGGCCGTTGCGTTGTTTGCCGATGATCAGTTCGGCGAGGCCGTTGTTCTCCTCCGTCGGTTTGTAGAGTTCTTCTCGAAAGATAAACATCACGACGTCGGCGTCCTGTTCGATCGATCCGGATTCCCGGAGGTCGGAGAGTTGGGGGCGATGATCGCCGCGTTCCTTCTCGGGAGCGCGGGAGAGTTGGGAGAGGGCGACGACGGGGATCCGCAATTCCTTGGCCAGGGCTTTGAGCCCGCGGGAAATGGACGAAACCTCCTGGACCCGGTTTTCAAATCTTCCCTTGCCGCTCATCAACTGCAGGTAGTCCACAATGGCGAGGGCGAGGTTGTGTTCCTTCTTCAGGCGGCGGCATTTCGCCCGCATTTCCATGATGGTCAGGGCGGGCGTGTCATCGATGAAAATGGGGGCCTCCGCGAGGGCGCCTAACGCGACCGACAGTTTGCCATAATCTGTTTTTGGCAGGAAGCCGCTCCTCAGCTTGTGGGCATCGACCCGCGCCTGCGAGCACAACAGGCGCATCAGCAGGGACTCTTTTGACATTTCCAGGCTGAAAATCCCGACGGTCTTTCCGTCCTGGATGGCGACGTTCTCCGCAATGTTCAACGCCAGGGCGGTCTTGCCCATGGAGGGGCGGGCGGCCAGGATGATCAGCTCCGAGGGCTGAAGCCCGGAGGTCAGCCGGTCAAGATCCTCGTAGCTGGTCCGCACGCCGGTGACATGCGTCCGGCGATCATAAAGTTTCTCAATCGTCTCGAAACTCTCCCGGACGATCTCCTTGATGCCATAAAACCCTCGTTGAATGCGGTCCTCGGCGAGCTGAAAAATTTCATTCTCGGCCTGGTCCAGAAGCGTCTCCGCGTCTTCCCCCGCTTCGAAACATTGCTGGATGATTCCGTTGGAGACGTTGATCATTTTCCGGAGCAGGGCCTTTTCCTTGACGATCTTCGCGTAGTACTCCACGTTTCCGGATCGCGGCATTCCGTCCGTCAAGGACGAGAGATACGCGGCACCGCCGATGCTTTCGAGGTCTCCCGCGCGCGCGAGCTCTTCCGAGAGGGTGACGAGGTCAATGGCCCGGTTCAATTCCGAGAGATGAAGGATCCGGTCGAAGATGCGGCGGTGGCTGTCGAGATAAAAATCCTCCCGCTTCAGAATCTGGACGACCGCGTCGCAGGCGGCGTTGTCGAGAAGGATGACGCCGAGCACGGAACGCTCGGCCTCCACGTTGTGGGGCAGGCTTTTTTCGATGAGTTGGTCTGTGGACATGCTCAGGAATTCAATACTGATGGTTCTATGACCCGAGTGGAATGAAAATCAATTCTGAAGAAAGTCGATTCAATCTAGAACGGAGACAAGAACTCTTCAAGTAGATTCGCACGAAATAATTTTCTTCACGAACCAGATTCGTCTTGACAGAAATGGGCAGTGGCGCATCAGTCTTCCACATCCGGTGCACAGGATATTCACAGCGGCGGGTCCGGGGCCCGCCCAGGAGGGCATGTTCCCCCGCTTCACGGGGTGCCGGCCAACAAAAAAGCGACTGGCACAACCGCACGGGTTATGCGAGTCGCTTCGAGGGCGCCTCGAGGGAACGTCCCGGATAATCCTAGGTCGTTGCTTCGGGAATCACATTCACTTTAATCGTGGCGGTGACCTCGCGGTGAAGTTTGACCGGCACGGAATATTCCCCCAGGGTCTTGAGGGGCTCTTCCAGGTGGATCTTCCGCTTATCAATTTCGTAGCCCTGCCGCTTCAGATCGTCCGCAATATCCATCGTCGTGACCGATCCGTACAGCACCTCTTTTTCGCCGACCTTCCGCGCGATAGTGACCGTGAGCTGGTTGACCAGAGAGGCAAGCTCTTCAGCCTGCTTCTTCTCGGTCGCCTCCTTCTTCAACGCGGCGACCTTGATATGTTCTATCTTCTTCAGATTTCCCGGCGTGGCTGCGAGGGCCAGGTTTTTCGGGAGCAGGTAATTCCGGGCATACCCGTTGGCCACCTTCACCACTTCCCCCTGCGTGCCCAGTTTCTCAATCGTTTCCTTCAAGATGACTTCCATATTTCCTCCCCATAATTACTGAGAACGTTCAATCGGCGATGATTCTCCAGGGCGCCCATTCCGCCACGGGGGTTGTCCCGCGGTTCCGATTTGCGAAGAGTCGTCCAATCCCCGCCATGTTTTCATTCGGCGGCGAAGGGAAGAAGCGCGATGTTGCGCGCCTTCTTGATCGCCTCCATCAGCCGGCGCTGGTGAGGGGCGCAAACCCCTGAGAGCCGGCGGGGCATGATCTTCCCGCGTTCCGGGACAAACTGCAGCAGGGTGCGGTAGTCCTTCCAGTCAATGTAATCAATCTTCTCGACGCAGAACTTGCAAACGCGCCGTCGCCGCACAAAATCACGGCGGCCGCCGGTGCGCTCCTGGCCTCCGCGCGAAGGGGGGCCGTGTTGACCGGACCGACTTGCAGGGTAGTGACTGGTTCGATTATCCATTTTGGACTCCTTAAAAAATATTTCCGTGTGTTACGCGGGATACCGGTCCCGTTGTCCGGCGTCTCCCGCCTGCTCTCCTCACCACCGCGTGAAGGGATCAAGCGGGTCGCTCGCCGCGCCCGGCCCGATCACATTAGCTGGATGCGGGCGTGCTTGGTTCCGGCGGGGCCACCTCAGGCGGTGCTTCCGGCGCCGCGACCGGGGCGGGCGGCGGGGCATGGCGGGCCGGCTTTCGGGCGGCCCGTGCCGCGCGCTTGGCCTTCATCTTTTCGAGGCGTTTCAAATCCTCATCCACCCGGACGGTCAGGTATTTGATGATCGCGTCGGTAACCTTCAAGCGACGCTCAAATTCCTTAACGGTTTCGCCGCCCCCCTTGACCGTGAACAACACGTAGTTGCCTTCCCAGAACCTTCCGACTCGGTAGGCGAGGCGCCGCTTGCCCAGTCTTTCAATCTTCTGCGTCTCTCCGTGGGTCGAGGTGATGGTGGTTTCAAACTGGGCGATCAGCTTGTCCAGTTCCTCATCCGGCACATTCGGATTGACAATGAACATGATTTCATAAAGTCGGTCCACAAAAATCTCCTTGTCTCTGGTATTCCTGTTAAATACTGCTAACGCGTGGATCCCTCAGATCCCTTCCCGGCGGCGGCAGGTTCCGGGATCGGCGCATTGAACTGGTTCATGGCAGCAAGCGTTCCCAGGTTGATGAGCGTTAGAACCGCCTGCGCTCCACGAGCCACAAATTCATCCACCGCGGTGCGCTGTTGCTTCCCCCAAGGGGAAAGCACGAACCGGGCCGCGTCTTCCACCGCGTGATCCGGCCGAACTCCCATCCGCACCCTCGAGAAGTCGGTGCTTTCAATCATCTCCACGATGGAACGCATCCCATTGTGCGTCCCCGCGCTTCCCCGGTCCCGGATGCGCAGTTGACCCCACGGAAGATCGAGATCATCCACCACCACGGTTAAATCCCGGGGAGTCGATTCCCAGCGTTCCAGAAGACGCCTGACCGCCCGGCCGCTGAGGTTCATGTAGGTCTGCGGTTTGACCAGGACCAATTCGTTCTCCCCGGAACGGCCCAACCCGAGAAGCGATTCCGCTTCATTCCGTCTCACCGAAACCCCCAATAACCTGGCCAATTCATCAATGACGAGAAAACCCAGGTTGTGCGGAGTCATTTCATAGCGTTCCCCCGGATTTCCCAAACCGACAATCATTCGCATGGTCAATTCCCTCGGGTCAGGCGATCCCATCCAGCGGAATGCTGTCCGGACCAAAAGGCTATTTCTTCTCGCCCTTCTCCGCCTCTTCAGGCGCTTCCTCGCCCTCGGCAGCGATCTTACCCTTCTTGATGACCTCGGGTTCCGCAGGCGCTTCCGGTGCCGCTCCTTCCACGACCTCAGCCGCCGCCTTCTCCTCTCGCACCGTGGTGAGGTGCGCCACGGTCAGGTTGGGATCCGAGAGGATCTTGATTTTAGAGTCGACCTTCAAATCCCCCACGCGGATGTTGGTCCCGAACACCAGCTCCGTGACATCGACGTCAATGTGGTCGGGAATATCAGCGGGGAGACACTGGATTTCCACTTCGCGGAGAACAATCTCCAAAATGCCTCCCTGCAACTTCACCCCCTGGGCTTCCCCAACCGTGCGAATAGGCACGGTGACCTCGATGGGCTTGTCCATGGCGATGCGGTAAAAGTCGGCATGCAACAAGGCCGACTTCACCGGTTCGTACAGCCAGTCCTTAATCAGGACGTTTTGTTTTCCATGGCCCTCGATTTCGAGCGTGAAGATGCTGTTGTGCCCGGTCTCGGAATTCAGAATGGAGAGAATCTCTTTGGGATTGACGAGGAGGGAAAGGGTCTGCTTCGAAGCCCCGTAGACCACTGCCGGGATCAGGCCCTGGCGCCGGACGCGCCGTGCCGCACGACTTCCTCTTTCCGACCGTACCTTTGCAGAAACGCTGATCGCTTTCATGATTCACCTACTTTCATCCCCCTGTGGGGGATTATCATGGTTGAATAAAACTTTCGGTTTTCAAATAGCCATGGAGCGCCGGGGCTGCCATGGGGTGCGAGTCCAATCTCGCGGGTCACACCTTCTTGTCGAACAACCGGCTAATAGAGGTCTCCTGGTGGATCGACCTGATCCCCTCTCCCAGCAATGGGCCGATGGTCAGGCAGGTGATCTTTTTCGAGTTGCAAATCGGATCGGTGGAGATCGAATTGGTGACCACCACCTCTTCGATTTCGGACTTTTCGATCCGCGTGAGGGCATCCCCGGAAAACACCGGATGAGTACAGCAGGCCAGCAGCCGCTTGGCGCCATTCTTCTTGAGGGCCTGGGCGACCCGGACCAGGGTGCCGGCGGTGTCGATAAGATCATCGACGATCAGGGTGTTCCGGCCGCTGACCTCGCCGATGACATTCATCACCTCGGCCTCCAGCCCTTTTTCGCGGCGCTTGTCAACGATGGCCAAATCACACTCCAGCCGCTTGGCATACGACCGGGCCCTCTCGACTCCGCCGGTATCCGGAGAAACCACCATCAAATTGGGGATCTTCCGTTTTTTAAAGTGCTTGATGATGACCGGTCCGGCATAAAGATGGTCCACGGGGATATTGAAAAACCCTTGGATCTGTGCGGCGTGCAAATCCATCGTGAGAACGCGATCCGCGCCCGCGGTCGTCAGCAGGTCGGCCACCAGCTTGGCAGAAATGGGGACGCGCGGCTTGTCCTTGCGATCCTGCCGGGCGTATCCGTAATAAGGCAGGACCGCGGTGATCCGTCGGGCCGAGGAGCGCTTGAAGGCATCCAACATCACCAGCAACTCCATGAGATTGGAATCGGCCGGCCGACAGGTCGGCTGGATGATGAAAACATCGGCCCCGCGCACGTTCTCAAAGATCTGAAAATTAATCTCGCCATCCGCAAATCGCTTCGTCGAGCACTGGCCCAGAGGCAGCTTCAGGTACTTGACGATCTCCTCCGCCAGATGCGGATTCGCATTGCCCGTGAAGATTTTGATTTCGTCGTACATGCGCTGTCGAAACTCCGTTCAGATCCTGGCTCGGGGGCAGGGAATCGAACCCCGATTCACAGCTCCAAAGGCTGGTGTCCTACCAGTTAGACGACCCCCGAAGATGGGTTTGGCCCCGGGAAGTGATCGGAGAAGATCGAGCCTTTGGTACAATCGAAAAAACATGCTTCGGATCAGACTCACCCGATCATTCGGAGGCGGCAAAAATCCTTTTCAAGTATTGAGACCGCGGAATGCTGCGAACCACGAAGGTCAACAGCGAAGATGCGGAAAGGCGCGCCCGGAGCCCTTTTTCCGCCCGTCGAGCATCCGAAATCGAAGGGAACAGGCCGAAAACGGCCGATCCACTCCCCGTCATCTGTGCGCTTCGAGCCCCCCCTGCCAACAGCGCCGCCTTGAGATACTGGAGTTCAGGATACTCGGGAAAAAGGACACTTTCGAAATCATTTTCAAACAACTCGAGGGCGCTCACCTTTTCAAAGACCGCTGAACCGAAACGAGCCATGTTATTGGCCCGACGACCATTTGTCAACCACAAACTTGCCCGCTCATAGGCCTCCTGCGTGCGGATGCGAAGATCCTCCGGGGAGGCCACAAGCATCGCCTGCGCCTTCACGTCCGGCAGCGGAAACAACTCGTTCCCCCGCCCGATCCCCAGGGCCCGTCCGCCGAGGAGGAAGAAAGGGACATCGGAGCCCAGGGAAAAGGCGATCTCCAGGAGTTGGTCGGGGGTAAGCTCCAGGTGGAAGAGCCGGCAGAGCGTCAGCAGCGTGATGGCGGCATTGGAGCTCCCGCCCCCCAGGCCCGCGCCCACCGGAATCCGCTTCTCAAGAAAAATATCCACTCCGCGCCGCGACCCGGTGGCGGAGAAAAAACGCTCAGCCGCTGCCACCACGAGGTTGTCCTCCGTGAGCGGGAGCTGGACATCGGAGCATTTCAGTATAATCCGGGAATCCCGCCGCGAGGTGAAAGTCAATCGGTCGCTCAGATCTACGGATTGAAAAACCGTCCTGAGTTCGTGATACCCGTCGGCCCGTCGGCCCGCGAGCTTTAACCCCAAATTCACTTTGGCAAAAGATCGTACGGTGAGTGACTTGGCAGGGGATCCCCCCGTAGAATCAACCCGGCTTTTGACGGATGAACGCGAGGTACGCAATCGGGAAGGCGTCCGCCTATTTGTTGACATTCTGCGCCAGTCGGGCCTTCAGGTCGTCCAGCTTCCTTTGAACATTGGCCATTTCCTCAGCATCCACATTGTTGCCCTGCTGGGGGTTCTGGCGATAAGACTTGATCGACTTCTCGTACTCGCTGGTGGCCAGCTTGAACTGATCGGTCGCAAAATAGAGGTCGCCCAGGTGATCGTGGATGGTGGGGTCCTTGGGGAGCTTCTCGATCGCCTTCAAGAGGTTGGTTTCGGCAAGATCGTATTTCTTGAGTTTGAAATAAGCCCAGCCCAGGCTATCGAGGTACGCGCCGTTGGCCGGGTCCAGATCCACTGCCTGCTGGATGTACTTGAGCGCCTCTTCCAGCCGCACCCCCCGGTCGGCCAGCATGTAGCCAAGATAATTCAAGGCCGCGGCGTTCTGCGCATTCAGCTTCAGGGTGCGGTGAAATGTCGCCTCGGCGAGATCGTACTTCTTCTCCCGCTCGTAGATCGCCCCCAGGAAAAAGAAGATGCTTTCCTTTTGATCATCCCCGGCCAGGGCTTCTGCGGCCAGGATGTTCTTCTCAGCGTCGGGATACAGCTTCTCCCGCTCCTGGATCTGTGCCATTGTGAGATAGATTTCGCGATCGTCCTTGGTTCCGGTCAGCAGCTTCTCGAGTTGGGCAATGGAACCCGGATAATCGCCTTTTTCATTCACCACCTCGGCGCGCTGGAGCTTGAAGCCGCGCTCCTTGGGATATTTCTGGATCGCCTCGTTGGAGAGTTCGATGGCTTTATCGTAATCCTTCTTTGTCCGGTAGGTGTCGATAATCAGGCTGTCCACCTTGACCGCATTTTCCTTGTCCAGGGCCTTCAACTGATCGAACGTCTTGATCGCCTCGGAATACTTTTCCATCTTGCGATAAACCATGCCGAGCCGTTCCAGGAAGATGCCCCGGTTATTCATCTCGGCGGCCGAATAGGTGCCGTTCTTCTTTTCGGTGGTCTTCACCAGGTCGTTGAGCTTCGCGACGGCCTCATCAAACTTTTCCTGTTCCTCGTAAAGAATCGCGAGGTTATAGGTCACATCGATGGAATCGGGGCGCAGGAGCTGAGCGTTGAGCAGGCTTTGGAGGGCCGCGTCAAAGTTGTTCAACCGGCGGTATATCTGCCCGATCCGAAGATAGGAATCGGCATCGCTCTTATCGGTTTCGACGACCGCCTTGTACTCGTCGAGGGCGGCTTTCAATTGGCCGTCCTGAAGCAGGCACTCCGCCAGGCTGCGATTCACGTTGAGATTGCTGTGGTCCAATACAATAGCTTTTCGGTAAAAATCGATCGCCCTCTTGAAATTCTTGCTGCGCTCATAAGCGTACCCCATCGCAATATACAACTGGGCGGAATCCACCTTTTTGGGCAGGTTCTTCTCGAGCAGGGCGATGGCCTGCTCGCTTTCGGAGAGATCGGTATACAGAAAGGCCAGGTTGGTGAGACAGCTTTCGGAGTCCGGTTCGATTTCCAGGCAGTGTTTGAAAATGCCCATGGCCTGATCGGTTTTTCCGGCGCGGCGGTACAACTGGCCCAGCGTCAGCTGATCGTCGGTGGCATTGGGATCGATCCGGGTGATTTCTTCGTACTGCGCGATCGCCTTGTCAACCATGGAGTCAGAGGTCTTCGCGGGAGAATCCGCATCCCCGATGAGAGAGCGATAGATGTTGCCGAGGAGGCGGTGGGCCTCCAGGTTGTTCGGATCTTTTTTGATGGCTGCTTCCGCTTCGCTGACCGCGTCCTTGATGGAGCTGTTTCGGGCATAGGCGGAGGCCAATTCGGCATTCAAGAAGGAGGACGAGGGATCATACTTGATGGCCAGTTTGTATTCCTCGATGGCCTCTCGAAATCGGCCCTGTTCCTCCAGGAGGTGGCCTTGGATGTAATGGTAATAACTCTGGGCGCGGTCCGAGGGGTTCGATGACTCCGCGACGGCGCTCTTGGCCGCCGATGTCGAAACCGCGGCTGGGCCCTGGGCTTTCGGATCCTTCGCCTTGTCCTTATCATCGGCCCGGAGAGAACCCAGGGACAGGAAAAGTGCCAAGAATGCGAAAAATACATCCAACCGCCGGGGGGAAACCTGATTAAACGTCATATAAATCTCGATGACCTCACTTCTTGCGGGGTGTGCTTCCAAACAAGATTGCCTCTTGTTTGATGCAAATTGTTGTGATTGCGTCGCCAGTCACCCATTCTGCAACTTGCGATTATCACATAGCGACAAAGTGATGTCAATTCAAGCAAGAAGGGTGGACAAACTCTCCGCGCGGCCCTCATGCAACAATGGGCATCGTCCGGGGTCTGCGGATTTGTGGTTCCTCCGGATCGTGTTACCATCTGCTCCGTGCAAACACCCATTCAATTCCTCCGGCGACTGCCGGTTGAAGCGAGCCCCGCCTGGGCTGAGATTTCACTGTCTCGAATCCTGAAAAATCTCCGGGCAGTCCAGCGACGCACAGGAAAAACCTGCGAGCTGATGGCCGTGGTTAAGGCCAACGCATACGGTCATGGCGCCGCCATCGTGTCACCCTATCTTGCCGCCCACGGGGTCCGGTGGTTCGGTGTGGCGACGATCGAGGAGGCCTTGGAACTGCGGCGGGTGGGAATCCGGGAAAATGTCCTGATCCTGGGCACTTTTTTCCCCCCCCAGGCCTCTTCCGCGATCAAGCATCACATCCAAGTGACGGCCAGCTCCCCGCAACACCTCGATGCCCTTAACCGGGCCGCCTCGAGGAAAACGCCGGCAATGGTCCACCTGAAATTCGACACCGGGATGGGCCGGATGGGATTCTCTCTCGCCGATGCCGGGTTCTTGGCGCAGCGCTGGGCGCGCGGGTCGTGGCCGCACCTTTCACTCCAGGGCGTTTCTTCTCACCTGGCCTCCGCAGAAGATTTGGACTGTCCCCAGAATCGGATGCAGTTGCAGAATTTTGGAAGAATCCTGGAGGTCTTTGAGACGGCCGGGATCAAGATCCCTCTTCGACATCTTGCCAACAGCGCGGGGGCTGCCTTTCATCCCGCCATGCGGATGGACCTGGTCAGGACCGGCATCGCGTTGTTTGGCTACGAACCGCAAGGTGCAAAAATTCCGCCGATGGGCACGGCGCCCGTGCTCTCACTGAAGACACGGATCCTTCATTTGAAGACGGTTCCCCGCGGAAGCCTCCTCGGTTATGGGGGGACGTTTGTCACCCGGCGACCCTCTGTCATTGCCACGCTGCCCATCGGGTATGCTCACGGGGTTCACCGGAGGCTTTCCTTTGCCAATCGGCGCCCCCATCGTCGTGCCAATGCTCAGGCGCGTCCAATGGACACAATTGTTCGCGGCCAGCTCGCGCCGATGGTGGGGAGGGTGTCGATGGATTTGACCCTGGTGGATGTCACCGATGTGAGGGGCGTGCGCTTGGGTGACGAGGTCATCCTCCTCGGTCGGTCTGGACCGCACGACATCAACGCCGCGGATTGGGCCGAGTACGTGGGAACCATTTCCTATGAGGTGCTATGCGGGATCAGCACCCGAAGAGTGTACCGGGTTTACGTGGATTGACAGCTCACGTAGTAACGACTTCAGTCGTTCCTTCGCTTTCTCCCGTGTCGTAGTAACGACTTCAGTCGTTCC
The DNA here is from genome assembly GCA_020073085.1 of Terriglobia bacterium. NCBI lineage: Bacteria > Pseudomonadati > Acidobacteriota > Terriglobia > Terriglobia bacterium. Next base: position 221,949 of record JAIQFV010000004.1, read on the forward strand.
TTCGCTTTCTCCAGTGTCGTAGTGACGATTTCAGTCGTTCCTTCGCTTTCTCCCGTGTCGTAGTGACGACTTCAGTCGTTCACTATCCTCCCCAGCACCGTGTGCTCGGAGCCCCCATCATCACTTGAATTTCCCTTCGATTTAGACTACCCTTTACTCAAACCTCCCCCCTGAGAACCATAGCCATGAGACCCAAGAAGATCTCTGAGAAATGGGTACGTTACTGGCCTGAAAGCGAGCAGCCACGTGAGCGCCTCCTGCAGCACGGGACAGCGGCCTTGAGTGACGCGGAGTTACTGGCCATCTTTCTCCGCGTGGGGGTGCGCGGGATGAACGTGGTGGATCTTGCCCGCCAACTGCTCCTCGATTTTGGAGGATTGCGCGGACTATTCAAGGCAAGTGACGAGACGCTCGGGAAAGTCAAAGGCCTTGGGCCGGCCAAAATCGCTACGTTGCGGGCGATCGGCGAACTCAGCCAGCGGCAGCTCCGGGAAAAAGTTGAGCATGAATCGTTCATTGAGTGTTCGCGTGATGTCGTCGACCTCCTGGCCCACAAGTTCCGTGACCTCGACCAGGAGGTGTTTTCCGTCGTCTTCCTCAATACCAAACATCGGGTCCTGAAGATCGAGGAGATGTTTCGAGGCACCATTGATTCCGCTTCCGTCTACCCGAGGGAAATTGTCAAGCGGGCGCTGGCGGTCTCCTCCTCGGCATTGGTGGCCGTCCACAATCATCCGTCCGGCAACCCCGAGCCCAGTCGCGAGGATCAGCGGCTGACACAGGAACTGCGCGAGGCGTGCAAGCTGGTCGATATCGTCCTGCTCGACCACATTGTCATTGGCGGAAATGATTATTTTAGTTTTGCCGAAAAAGGAATGATGTGAAGGGGGTGTCGGGTGTCAGATCTGACCCGTCATGCCATCATGCTCTCAATTCCCCCGAGGGGAGTGGGGGGATGTTTCAGGTTCCCCCTGCCCACGGGCAATCGATTAAGCCGGGTGCCGCCGGCATGCGTTGTGTGCATGCCTGCGTCCGCCATCGTCACCACGGGACCCATGGAATCGATGCCGATTCTGTTTGCCGCCTTCTCCGGCGCGCAGTGGCTTCGGAAACCTCTCTTCGCCGGCATGCACACAACGCATACCGGCGGCACCCCGAGTTGACCCCATTCGTTGATGCTCAAACCCGCCCCCTGAACAACATCGCCACGTCTCAGTGGGACCCGATCACGGGACAATCCCCCCACCTCTCGATGGGGGAATTCGGGCGTCGCAGGGGGCGGCTGACGGTGGGTTGAACCTGAATGATCCCCTCCGCCCAGGCGGACCATCGGGGGGATTTGCGATTATGCCCTGTCGGGCGGTGAGCTGGACCTGAACGACCCTCCCGATGCGGCCATGATCCAACTCCGTAGGAGTGGAATCTCTATACAACCGCCACACCCCTTATCTTCCTCGCTTGAACCCCATTAGGAGTGGCATGATCATGCGGGGACAGACACCGGCATTTATGGCGGCCTCCGGTTGATATCGAACAAGGTGTCAGTCCCCTTCATCCCCTTCGCCTACCGCGAAAAGCTCTCCGATTGAAGGTTCTGGTTCAGCAATACCTGCGTGAACACCATCGTTTTGACTTTGCGACCGACGACGTATCGATCGATCACCATCGGAAATTTCACTGTGGCCGCAGGGGCTGTGGAGGCAGTGGCGAAGAGTCCCGCGCCCGTCAGAGGGACGTCCTGGTAGTTCGAGAATTCGTAGATTTCAGTCAAGGGAACCATCTGTCCGGAGAGCGGATCCGGTCCCTGCGCATAGTCAAACTCCATCCGCGCCACCAGCCCCGTCGTCTTGTCGATGTAATACCGTGTGGTGGGACCCTTCAGCCCCGCGCTCAGCTCGATGACTCGGGCGTTGGCGGCAACCTGGAACGACGGTCGCGGATGCACCCGGTCGGCCTGGCCCAGGCCAGGAGGGAGATTCGCTCCCGGATTCAGGCTCAAGATGCGCGCCGCGATATCGGCGACGGTTCCCCCATGTCCGCGGTAGTTGAACAAGGCTTCGAGCGACCGCACCGTGTGCGCCTCAATGAAACGCTGCGCTCGTCCGGCGGCGGGGGTGCTCAAGGGGCCTGAGGAGTGCCACGTCTGGGCGCCGTCGGTGCCTTCCCGGCTCAGCACCGAGTGCAGGGAGTAGCTGCTCACCGTGGCATTGCCAACGTTCACTAGGCCGTCCGGATCGGGCGGCTGGAAAATCAATCGCTGCAGCCGGTCGCCTGCACCGCCGCCCCCGGTCGTATCGGCCGCATGGATGAGCGTCATCGGATAGATGTCGTACGACTGCTGGTTCTGATCGTCATAGCGAAAGATGGTCACCTGTCCCGTCGCAATCCAGTTCTTCACCGCCCCATTCTGCCAGCCCACCCCATGTGCCTGGACGGCGCGATCCACTGTGGCGGAAGGAAGGCCCTGGGCAAAGAGTACGGAAACGAAAAGGGGCGCCGCTACGATTTCCATCAGCCAACAGATGGATCGAGAGACTGATGTGGTTGTACTCACCAACATAAGCTTCTTTTTGCTATTCATGTGCTTCCTCACAAGCTTAGTCACGGTCTTTATCTCTGTCCTACATTGCGGCTGTCTACCGCGTTGCATCCCTCCGGGAGATCACGCCATGTGATCATTCACCAGATGAAGAATGAAAGAACCAGTCTTAAAGATGCGCCATCCTTGCTTGAGCAACGCTCGAATTGTCCCTATGCCCCGATCCGACCCCATCCCCATCGTCTTGTGTTCAAGAGAAAGGATTGAATTGTCAAAATGCAGAATGCGGAGCTCTGACCCCAGAATATTAATGACGATTCCGTCATAAACGCGTCTGGCCCCTTATCCCCCAAGTTTGCCGCCCGGAAACACTCTGATCGCGGGAGTGTTCCCTACAGGCCGGTCTCGATCAGGCCGGCCTTTTGGCGCAGCCGGTCAAGGCAATCGTCCTCGATTTCCATTGACGCGTGCAACGCCCGTATCCGCTCGACCGTCGTCGCCTCTGGCCGTGGAGTTTCCGATTCCAACAGGTAGTCGCAGACGGTGTGCAATGCAAGCCCGAGTTCCGCCTCCCGGACGAATTCGTCGAAGAGGCTGAGGTAACCATGGGCACGTTGCTCAGCGACTAAAATAGGACGGAGTTCTTCTACCCCTGCTCTCAGTTCCTCGAACCTCTTTTTGTCCATAGCCATGACGGTCCCCTAGGGGTTTCTTGGAGTGTTCGTGGGATAGGCGCTCACGATGCGCCCGTCGCGTTCCACCACGCGAATCTTCACTCCCTCCCGCGTGCCTTCAACGAGTGTAGTGTTGCCTTGCCTCGTCACGATCGAGTTCGGGGCTGTGGCAACGTCCGAGATATAGTGAAGGACTTTGTCATCGCTCCAAGTGGCGGGGAACTCGCTCTTGCCAGGTATTCCAGTGCCCGCTCTATGCCCTCCGCCGGTGGCGTCGCCCTCAAGCACGTGGCCTTGAGCCCTGGCATCGAGCAGGTTTATGTAGACCCCGAGGGCCCTATCACCAGCAGTGGCGATCGCCATTGCTTCGATCTGATCGCGCCTCTCATGGTTGAAGTCCTGGAACGTCTTGGTCACCTCGGCGTCCGACATCTTCGTAGGGTCGATGAGATTGCCGCTCGCGTCTTTGGTGGGGTTAATCGTGAAGAAGTTCCTAGCTTCGTCGGCCCTGTCTTTGTCGGTTTGGATGAACCCGAGGGCGTGCGCGGCGCACCACAGCGTCCCACGTTCCTTGCCCTTATCGTCCTGACAGTGGCCGTCGGGGTCAGAACGAGTCAGAGGATTGTTCCGAACGTAGGCGTAGAGGTTCAGGGTCTGCGGGTCGTGCAGGTCCGCGTACGGTACAGGTGCCGCTCCCTCGGACCAGTCCGGAATTGTCCATCGTCCCTGCGCCGCCGACAAGTACCGCGCCCCGAAATAGTCCAGCCCCGTTTCCGTATCCCACTCTTTGCCGGTGAACCTTTGCCGGACGCCATCGTTTGATCCGTACTCCATCGTCGTGGTTCTCCCGCCGATGCCGGAAGGGATTTCCTCACCGAAGGGCAGGTAATCATGCCGCCCCTTGAGGTTGCCACTTGCGTCGGTGACCACCCGCGTGCTGCCCAGGTGATCGTCCGTCAGGTACAGCGTCCCGCCGCCCGTGGTCGACGCTGTACTAAAATACTCCGCGATCAATCGCCCTCCGACGTCATACACAAAGATCGTTGTGGCTGAGCCCACAGTCTTCTTTACCCGCTTGCCATCGCCATCGTAGCTGTACGTTGCGGCACCACTGTTGAAGCTGATCAGCCGATTTTCCGCGTCGTACCCATAATTTTGAAGAGCTCCTCCGGGGACGATCGGCGCCCGCGTCAAATTCCCCACTGCATCATAGGTGAAGGCGACATCGGAAATTCGGTTGTTCGTCGCATTCACCGCCGGTGCCGGGGCATATGTCGGAAGATACGTCGGCGAGGTCACCGAGGTGCGATTTCCGTATTGATCGTAGCCGTAGCTCTGTGACCAGGAGGCCGATTCGCTGGCGCTCGTCAATCGGTTCAGGGCATCGTACCCATAGCTTTGGGTCACCCCCCACCCCGGGATGCTGATCGACTGGCTCAACAAATTGCCGTTGTTGTTGGTGGTCCCATAGCCGTATCCAAAGCTCACCAGCGTTCCCAGCCCGATCGAGGTCGGCTGCAAGCGATTGTTGAACTGGGTTGTTTCAGTCAATGCGTTTCCCAAGCTCATAGTCGCTATCGCACCCTGGGGGGCATAGTTCGCCGCCGTCAGGTAGATCCTATTTAGAGTTCCGCTAGTCCCGGTCACGGCGTTCACACGACCGGCCGCGTCGTAGCCCGTCGTGACCACTCGTCCCGAGGGATAGGTTTCCTGCACCAAGTCGCCAGCGAGATTGTACGTATAGCCGATGCTATAGACCTGTCCGTCGGTCGTCTGGGAATAGGAAAGCGCTCTCCCCATGGCGTCATAGGCGCCATAGCTGTTACTGGACACACTCGAACTCACGCTGGTCAGCCGCCCCTTCGAGTTGGCCACTCCCAGAGCGTCGTAGTTATAACTGACCGCGGGCGTGGTGGCGTCCGAATAACTCCGCGATGTCATCCGATTCAATACATCGTAGCCGTACGTTGTGGTGGTGCCCCGGGCGTCCGTTTTCGACGCCAGATTCGCGTTGGCATCGTAGGTATAATTCACAGTCCCACTCTCAGGGTTCCCCGCGCTCGTGAGCTGCTTCAGCGAGTTGTAGACAAACGTGCGGGTCTGCACGCCCTGCTGTACGGTTTTCAGATCATCCAGCGCATCATAAGTATAGTTGGTTGGATAGGCCAATCCAAGCGGGTCTTCAATCACCTGAGTCAAGCGCCCCAGCGCGTCGCTGGTACTCTTGCGTGATTTCCCGGCTGGATCGGTCACCGTGGTGGTATTCCCAATGTAAGCGGTCGCCATCACCGCTCCATCCGGCGTGGTCGTCGACGTCACCCGGCTCAGGCTGTCATACCCGAACGTCGTAATCCCGTATGTGGGATCCGTCGTGCTGCGGTAGGGATTGGATACAGTCTTCTTTCGCCCCATCGCATCGTAAGTTTGCTTAGTGCTGATGTAGGCGGAGGGGGTCTCGTATTGCCGTGTTTCGATCGTTCGTCCCAGCCCATCGTAAATGGTCGCCGCTTTCAATGACTGGTCACCCAGGGTGTTCAAATCGCTGGCGGTGGTGATGATGTGGTTGACATCGTCGTAGGTGAAGTTAGTGCTTCCCCCGCCTGCCGGACGGGTCGCGTGGGTGGGCCGATCGAGCGGATCGTTATATGCAAAGGTGATTGTCTGGCCGTTGGCATCTGTCGCCGACATGGCCCATCCGGTGCACGAATCATAGGTACTGCTGGTAAGGTGTCCCAGCGCGTTGGTCGTGCTCGTCAGATATGCTGCAGCTGAGCCTCCCACCGGCTGGCACGCCGTGTTCCCCCATGCGTCTGCATGGCTCAAAATCGTCGTGTTTCCTTTCGGGTCGACGCTTTTTCGGACGTTGCCTGCATCATCGTATTGGTTCCGGGTGGTAAGAAATGCGCCATCCGTGTTGCGCCAGTGCTCAACGGCCGTCACATTGCCGCGCGTCGTGTAGGTTGTCCCGAACGACGGGTCGTGCTGCACGGCATTGCTCATGGTTAAGCCTTCCGTGTAACTGTCGTACTCGAATTGCGTTTGAGAAACGGGGGTCCCCGCGCACGCCCCGGCATACACAAGTTGGTTGGTCGGCAGTCTCCGCAGGTGGATTGTCTGAGCGGGGTCGGGGGAACTGGCGCTCGGGTTCAAAGTATCGTACCCCGCCGCCAAATAAGTCGTGGAAGTGCACCGAACCAGCGGGCCGGGCGTGCCCACTCCGTAATCAAACTCCTGTGTGAGAATCTTGTTCGAGTACTGGTCATAGTTGAAGGTCTGTTTCGACACCTGATTCATATCCAACAACGTGGTGTCGGTTTCCTGGATGACAGAGTTGTTCGACGGCGCCAGATCGGCGCTTGCGGTCCACCAACTCGGCGGCTGCTGGGTCCAGAAGTTGGTCATGCGGCGAAGGGCCGGCGAGCCGATATCCGTCTGATTTTCCTTGCCGTCCACCCACGCATTGTAGACCGTCGCATCGAGATCGAGGCCATTGTTGAACAGGGTGGCGCCGGGCCCGTTCCCCAAAAAGTAATGTCGCTCTACGGCAACAACCGTGTTCCCGGCGGCAGGATCGTAGTGGGTAACATCCACGTAGCCCGCATTGGTGATTTGGCCGCCGGTGACCGCGTTCTCCGGACGGCTGAACGTTTCGCGTTCTGTTAGATGGGTTCCGTCGGCGTAAACAGGACGAATGGGGTCTGGCCTTTCCAATCTCCATTTCAGCGCTACATTATACTTGGACCATGTCACCGTATCCGGGGGCACCCATCGGATCGAAGGCAAACTGGAGACAGACCAGCACTTGGCCGAGGTCTTCCAGAACGCCGAATCTTAATTGGAGACTGGAAACGGGCTGCTGCCCATATCAATTCGCCGGGTCAGCCGGCCTAGGCGGACGGCCTGCAGCGCAGAATCATGGGGTTATGTTGTAGGCCCGTCGCCCTCACCGGGCGCTCTCGGGTTTGAGCAGCAGCCTGGAAAGACCATACCCCAATCATCCGGGGACGGTCGGCCACCGGGAACTTCCCCAGATCTGTGCTCCTACAATGGCACAGAAAAGACCTTCCCCTAGGGGCAACAAGACACCGTAGAAAGTCCAGTAGGAGTGAGCTGCTCGATCAACTGCAAAGGTCACAAGAACGGTGACAACGCCAGCAACTGCCAAGCGGAGGAGAAAAGAGTTGCTCCATTTGCCGGTGAGGACATAAACAAGGAATTCGATGCAGGCGGATGCAACCAAAGCCGCGGCGAGCAAACCTATCCAGACATCAGGGCCGAATCTGCTTGAGTCGCCAGACGATGGAATACCTAAAATGTCTAGTGAGTATCCGCCCACAGCCGAGAACGCGAATAACGCGAGCAGGTAGGCTCCTACGCAGATGCAGATTCCGGCGAGTATGCGCCACCAGCCGCCACCGAGATGAGACCAGGCCCCGGTCAAGATGATCGCCGCAAGGACTGCAAGAAAAAACAGCGGCCCAACACCGTGCACTAAAAGCATGGGCCACCCTCTTGCTCCGACGACAGTAATGGCTCCTGCTGCAAGACCGGTTAGCAAGAATGTAATTTGCTGTGGGGTCATTTTGGCGCCTGGGGTTTGATGGGCTTTTCTGGATGCCCGAGATCACCGTTTTTGTCGTTGGGGCTTGCTTCTCTCCTGTCAAGAATCTGAGTGGATGCGACATTTCCCTGATGAGGAGGGTCAGGCCTTCGCTATTGACAATTGGGTCCGGGTGTCTTGCCGCAGCATCTCAAGGGTTGGGTCGCGCTGACAGTGGAGACGGAATCAGTTCAGTACTGTCCTTCTCGAGGCGCAATCGATTAGCGCTGCTTATTCCCCACGGTTGGTTCAAGGTCATCTCTTCAAAAGTCAATTGCGAAGACCTTCGCGATTAGCTCCAAGGTAGTCGAGGCCGGTTTCCGAGGCGTTCTTTGGCGGTAGAATTGGTCAGTTCGGATGTTGAGTTCAACAACACTCACCTTCCCCCGCGTCGTACTGATAGGTCCGGTGCATCATCTTGTTGCCTACGCCTCCGAAAATAGGCTACGACTTGCAGGCAGCAGTACCAGAAAAGTATATATACGATGAAGTTGAGGCCGAGTACAGCAAACCCCCAATTCGGGGCGCCACGTCCGGTGTGCACGCCCTGGGGATAGACGAGGCCCGCAATCCAAGCGCCGGGCGTCGCAAAAGCATCGACGATGCTGTCCCTAGCGTGACTATAGGGCAAGTAGCTTCCCGCGAGCCCCACCAGGATTGACGTTGCGATCCCCAAAGCGAGGGACACTACAGCAGGTGTCTTCCTCATGACCTATTCTTCCTTCTTCGGCTCCTCTTTTTTCTTCGGCTCTTTAACAGCTTCTTGCAGGGCCTGGTCGCCAACATGATTGGGGTCTGGCCTTTCCAATCTCCATTTTAGCGCTACGTTATACTTGGACATGTCTCCATCTCGGGGGGCATCCATCGGATCGAAGTCAAAATGGAGACAGACCAGCATTTAGCTGAGATCTTCCAGATCGCCAAATCTTAATTGGAGATTGGAAAGACCAGACGCCATTCATCCTGGCGGCGGCACACCCCCTATTTGCGAGGCACGTACAGCGCCTTCACATCTGAAACTTTGCATAGAACTAAGCGCCCATCTTGTGAGTGCTTCTTGCCGAAGCCTTGGCCTTCTCCAACTCTCACACGTTTATGGTCTCTCCATGTGAAGACCGGATCGAAGCGACTCTCAAAGATTGTTATAACCCGCATCCCCTTCTCCCAACTCTCCTTAAACTTCTGGAAAGACTCGTCTCTTTCTACATCGAAGTCCGGCTTTGGCTTCACATTTTGCGGGAACTCCAGCCCAATCGTCATATAGCTTAGGCATGGTTCAGGGGCGGCTGCCTCCTCCAGAGTAGGATCACGATACCCATAGACGGCTGCATGGATTTCTATGATCTTCCCAGCGTACTTATCGGGCTGTTGGTATAGATCACAAAATGTCACTTTCAGCGGACCAGATCGTGTTTGGGCTTGCACCAAACCGCTGGTCATCATGAGAAGCAATAGGGCGCAGATATTCCATCGTCGCGTCATTTGGTTGGGTGGCGCATACATCGCGTTTTGTGCGATGTGTGCGGTGAAGAGTTGATTTGCTCTAAGCTCCTGACGAGCCGACCCACACACAAAACCGTACACATGCCAAGAGCGCATGTGTGCGCCACCCCGTCCCAGGGCACTATAGAACGTCCAGCTCGCCCAGTGGCCGTGGTGGTTGGCGTACAGAACCGTTTCCCGGCCATCCACTCCGACCCGGTCCAGGAACTTTCGGCAGGCGGCTCTCATGGCTCGGAGGCTGGCTGCAAACTCGGATTTGGTCCCCAGCTTGCCCAACTCGCCGCTAAGGAAGTGGCGGATTTCCAGAACTGAGTGGACGCAGTGAGAGGCGACTTCCATCTCCTCTGGGGCGTAGAGCACGCGGCGGTCCTCCAGGAACTCGATCACCCGGCGAGCCGCACTCACCTCCAGATCGGACGGCTGCCACGACACCCCAACCAGCGGAGTCGAAATGCCCGTCAGCCGGTTCGCAATCTCTGAGAACTTCACGCGGTTCACTCCAGCATCATGGACAGCTTCAGCGTCGTTGAGAACTTCTACTTCTTCAGCAGATCATGGAGAGACTCGGCGTTCGCGTCTGGCTTCTGTGATGTGCAGTTAATCCTAGGGCATTTTGCGCGCTGCGATCTTTGCATCTTTGACGACTCTGGCTGCACATTTCGTGAGCGCATCGTCCCAACAAGAGCCTGTGCTGGTACCAAGAGGCTGATTGTCAACCGATGTAAATTCGACGGTATAGAGCACCTGAGTTCGTTTCCCTTTTTGCTTCCATCCGACATGCGTGGGAATCGTCACGATCAAGGTTCCTGGTTTCTTCCCACTGCTCAGAGCGAAGGCAGAGGACGATTTGAATGCCTTCTCAAGCGTGTCCTTAAGCCTCAGCGTCAATCCGTCGTCGCCCCCAGACCACACCTCAACCAGCGTCTGCCTCGTGGAGGCCCCTTCGACCGTGGATTGTGCTATGAACAGGGCAAGTATGATCGCGGCGCAACGCATCCAAACTGAGGTTATTTGCATACTGTTTTTCCGTTGTCTGATGTGCACTGCTTTGTGGTTTGGTTCTTCTGTGCTTCCTGCACCTGCTCCGGCTTCAGATTCGTTCCGGAACGAGAGGTCATGATGTTCGTGTTGTCGTATCCAGGCGTGGGAGTACTCGTTCGGTTGCCCTGAGCATCCCGTGGTCCCTCTTGGTACTGATCTTTGATTCCAGCAAAATGCAAAATGTCGTGGGCTGCAGCGTCGGTTGCTTGACCGTTGTCGCTATTAATGTGAGCTTCATTTCCCCCTAACTTGTTCGTGCCCTCACCAGCGCCAGGGTATTTTGTCTGGTCATAACCCGAGCTGAAATCCATCTTGTTCAGCACCCCATTGATCGGCTTGTCCGTCTCGACAACCTGTATCTTTACGGGAGAACCATTCGTATTGAGTGTGTTATCCCGTTTCACAATCGCAGATACATTGGCGGGCGTGGACGCGCTTCCAGTGATGTGGACAGGAATTACAAGTGTTGTTTGGCCGGTCGTCTTGTCTACGATCCAGATCCCATCATGCCCATCGGGGTCACCGACCGTGGTCGGATTGTTCTGGACGTAGCTGTAGAGGTTGAGGCTTTGTGGATTGCCGTAGCGCGCGTAGGGCACGGCTGTGGGCTTCGCGGCCCAGTCTGGGATCATGAAGCGTCCGAGCGAGGAAGCATAGTACCGAGCACCGAACTCGTCTAAGCCGGATTCTGCATCCCGTTCTTTGCCGGTGAACTTCTGTCTGGTGTCGTCGCTGTTGCTGTAGCCTGCCACCGAGGATCGGCTCCCGAAAAATGTTGGGATCTCTTCTCCAAACGGCAAATAGTCATGGCGTGCCTGAACGTTGCCACTCGCATCGGTCACTAATCTTGTGCTCCCTAGATGATCCGCCGTGAGGTATTTCGTTCCGGCGCCGGTCGCCGCGGTATTGGAGTACTCCGCCACCAGCCTCCCCGTCGCGT